>JBKJNV010000581.1:0-5456 GCA_046593435.1 Roseomonas sp. | reverse complement strand
GCCTGCAGCGCCTGACCCAGCAGGAGCAGGCACGCCAGCAGGCGCTGGGTCTCGGCCAGGCGGGCGAGTTCCGCCTGGCGCGCGGCTTCAAGGCGCTGCGCCTCGGCCTGGCGCTCGGACTCGGCCCGCGCTGCGTCCCGGCGCGCGGCTTCGGCGAGGCGCATCGCTTCCGCATTGCGCTCGGCTTCGAGCCGGGCAGCTTCCTGTCTTGCGGCTTCCGCGCGCACCGTGGCGGCCTGGGCCTCGGCCAGCCGCTGCGCTTCCTGCCGCGCCTGTTCGGCCTGGCGCACCAGCTCGGCCTGGCGCGCAATCTCCTGGGGGGAGGGGCCGGGGGCTGGCTGGAGCACGAAGAACCACACCGCAACGGCTGCGGCGGCAAGGCCGCCGACGCCGCCCAGGATCAGCGGCAGGGGGGATTTTTTCCCCGTGGATGGTGGGGGTGCGGGCTTGGTGGCAGGCGTGGCGCGGCCCGTCGCCGCCATGCTTGCCATGGCCGGGCCCGGCCCGGCGCCGTCCAGCCCAGGCAGCCCGGGAAGGCTCCCCGCCGGGCGGGAGCCGGTGGCGACCATGGTCGCGTCGGAGTCGCCCCCTGGCATCGGCAGGGCGGCCGAGGAAGCGTTCGGGTTGACGATGGCGTCCTGGATGCCGGCCGCGAAGGCCTCGGCCGAGGCGTAGCGATCCTCCGGGCGCTTGGCCAACGCCCGGCGGATGACCTCGTCGAAGCTGCGCGGCACGATGCCCGAGAGCTGGGAGGGCGGCGGCGGCTCGGTGTGCAGCGCCTTGTGCATCACGGCCGAGAAGCCCCCTTCGAAGGGCTTCTCGCCGGTGAGCAGCTGATACAGCATCACGCCAGCGGCCCAGATGTCGGCGCGCGCATCCACAGGCTCGCCGCGGAACTGCTCGGGCGCCATGTAGGAGGGCGTGCCGATCAGCGTGCCGACCTGCGTCATCGAGGAATTCTCAAGACGGGCGATGCCGAAATCGGCGATCTTGACCTGCGCGTCCGCACCCTTGGACGACATCATGATGTTGCCGGGCTTGATGTCCCGGTGGACCACGCCGCGAGCATGCGAATAGGCCAGCGCGGAGCAGACCTGGCTCATCAGCCGCGCGACATCCTGCACGGTGAAGCGCTCATGCTTGTCGAGCCGGTCCTTGAGGCTGCCGCCCTCGACCAGTTCCATGACGATCCAGGCCGTCTCGGAGTTTTCGCCGTAGTCGTAGACGCCCACGATGTTGGGGTGGCTCAGGCGCCCGGCGGCCTGCGCCTCGCGCCGGAAGCGCGCATGCGCCTCGGCACCGTCAGGGTCATTGGGGCTCGGCACCTTCACGACCTTGATGGCCACGCGGCGTTCGATGATGCGGTCCACGGCGTCAAGGACGGTGCCCATGGCGCCGGCGCCGAGGGTCCCGCGGACTTCGTATTTCTGGGCTAGCTCGGCCGGAAGCATCGAACCCCGCTGCAGGTTACCATCTGAGTCCCATTATAGACGTGAATTCCTTTCGCTGTCGCCAGCCGATGCACGCGCGGCGCGCATCAGAGCGTGCGGGCGACCGGCGCGTCCACGGCCGCGCGCCGCTGCGTGGGTTCAGCCGTCACGCGCTTGCCATCGCCGATCAGCGCGAATGGCGCCCAGTAGTAGGGATGCGAGAAATTCGCCGGCAGACGGCGCCCGGCCTCATCGAGCAGCAGCAATTGCGCCCCGCGCAGCGCGGATGCGGAGGTCCCGCCCTCCAGCCCCTGCCGGCGGATGGAGTCGGCGACGATCAGCGAGGCGGCGCCATCATCGACCGCCCAGTGCGTGATCAGCAGCCCGCGCGCGCCGGCGTAGAAGAATGAGCGCGCGAGCCCCGAGAGCGCCTCGCCACCGGCACCCGCCGCACCGCCGGTGTTGCAGGCCGAGAGAATGACAAGGTCCGCATCCATGCGGATGTTCATCACGTCCGAGGCGCGCATGAAGGATGCATTGGCGTCGGCCGCATTGGCCGGGGCCGTCAGCACGATGGTGGGCTCGGGCAGGCAGTTGATCTCACCCGCGAGCAGCGCGTGCGTGGCCAGGTGCACGATGCGGTACTGCCCCAGATTGGCCGCTCGGAACCGTGCCTGCGTGAAATCCGCGCCCATGATGATCGAATCCGGGCTGGCGCCGGTGAGCTGGCGAGCCGCCAGCACCTCGGCGCGCGTGCCCGGCAGCCTCGCGAGGCCGGCGGCCGCGCGTGCATCCTGCCCGCACCGGTCCGCGGGGAAGCTGCGCGCCAGCTGCGCCTGGGAGGGCGGCTGGAAATCGCCGAAGCCGATATAGGGCAGGGGTGCCGCGGAGCCACCGCTGGCGGCCCGCTGCGTCGCGATGGTCTGCGGGCTCGGGACATGGACGATGGCGTGGCGGCGGACCAGGAAGGGTGCGGTTCCCAGCGAGCCGATTTCGGCGGGGCCCGAGAGCAGCAGGCCGAAGGGCACCGACAGCAGGGGGCCGTCAGGTGCCACGATCAACGTCGCAGCCCCTTCGGTCGCAGCGGTGAGCGGCGCCATCAGCCCGCTATACAGGGCGCGGGATTCGGCAATGCTGAACTCCGGCACTTGCCCCTGCTGATTCAGCTCGATCGAGGCGCGCAGGCGCTGGACGCGCTGTTCCGCCTCAATTTCTCCCAAGGCAGTGCGCACGGCGAAGACACGGCCGCCGCGGATCGCCATGACATAGCCATGGCGTGGGCCGAGCAGCATGGTGACCAGCGCCTCATCGGCCGCGAGCACCCGGGCGACGGCCGGCGCATCAACCGCGCTCAGCAGCAACTGCCGGTAGCCAGGAGCAGCCGCGGCGACTTCGCCCTCGGCCTCGTTGCGACGCAGCTGGGCGGCGTTGATGCGGTTGTCCAGGTCGGCATTGGCGCTGCCCGCGGAATCGCGCTCGGTGAACAGGGCACGCAGGGTACGGTCGGCCTCCTGCAGGCCACGCACGGCCTCGGCCACGCGGGCATCGCCGCCGGCTGCACCGACCCGCGCGCTCGCCTGCTGGACGAAGCGTGCGGTGGTGCCGCGCTGGGCAAGCTGGGCGGCGGCGAACATCTCGGCCCGCAGCGCCTGGTCCTGGCCGGGGTTCGCACTCGCCTCGGCGTCCAGCGCATCGAGATAGGGGATCACGGCTTCGACCGGCAGTGCCACCTGGCGCGCGCGGACGATCGCGGCACCGGCGCGGAAGGCGGACAGCGCCTCGGGGCGGCGGCCGTTGATGAAGCGCTGGCGCCCGGCCAGGAACAGGGTGATGGCTTCGGGCCGTTCGCCAGGGACCGCGACGGCGAAACGGTTGGCCGCCTGTTCGAGCAGGCGGGCGGCCGATTCGGCGCGGCCGCTGCGCGCCTCGGCATCGGCCTGGGTGCGGAGCGAGCGGCCGATCGTCACGGTCGCTTCCAGCCCGGCATTGCGCAGGATGGCGCGCGACTGGGCGATCAGCGCGCCCGCCTCGCCCGATCGGCCGGCGCGCACCATCGCGAGCGCGCGGTTCCGCTTGGCCTCGGCGAGCCCGAGCAGGGCTGATTGCACGATCGGGTCGGCGACAAGGCCGGCACTGGCACCCGCGCCTTCGGCCAGGGCATCGGCGGGCATCTCGCGCATGTAGGCCTGCTCCGCCGCCTCGAAGATCGGGATCGCCTCGGCGGCGTCGCCACGGTTGAGCCTGACCAGGCCCGAATAGTGCAGGTGCCGCGCGGCAGCGACGCGGTCCGCCGCCTGGGGTGCCAATTGGCCGGCGCGGTCGAGCAGGATCTGCGCCTCGCGCGCACGCTGCTGGTTCGAGATATTGACGGCAAGCCCGAGCAGCGCGCCCACAATGTTGGGGTTGTCGCGGCCAAGGACGCGCTCCTGCACGGCCAGGGCGGCGCGATAGGCTTCCTCGGCGCCGTTGAAGTTCTCGGTCTGGTTCAGCTCGGCGCCCAGGCGCATCAGCTCCTCATAGCGACCGACGTCGCCGGTGCGGAAGGCGTCCGCCGCCAGCCGCGTGACCGCCAGCTGCATCGCGGCCGAGCGCGACCCACCATCGCTGCCCGAAGCCTGCTGGCCGAGTGCGAGGCGTTCGATCACCGGCGTGGCCGTGGCAACGCCGTCGGCGACCACCGGTCCATCCGGCCCGGCGATGACGAGGGCGACATGCGGCCAGCCGCCCGCCCTGCGCGTGCAGGTGAGCAGCCGCGCCGCAGCGCCCGAGCTCACCGTGGTGGAGGTCGGCGCGCCGCAGGTCACCCGCTGGTCGAGCCAGGAGCGCCACAGCCCACCGGTTGCGAGTTGATCGAGGTCGGCACCGGTGGTGGGGCCGGAGAGCTGGATGATGCGCGCGGCCGCCTGGGTCCAGCCGCCGCAATAGACTTCCTGCGCGCGGCGCACCGGGCGGTCCGCTGGCGGTTGGCGCCCGGTCTGCACCGTGCAGGCGTCGCCGCGCGAATCATTGCCGGCCGGCTGCCCCGCCTGGCCACCACCACGCCCGACATAGGCCTCGGGCGGCGGTGCGCTGCACGCGCCCAGCAGGGTGAGCAGGCCAGCGGCCAACCAGCGCTTATTCTTCATCTTCGCGCGTGCTCCATTCTTCGGCGACGTTCGGGCTCACCGCATCGGGGTCGCGGCCACCGATCCCGAAGGACAGCGGCGGGATGGTGGGCACCGTGACCGGCACGACAATGACCTGCGTGGGTGCGACGCAGTTGAACGAGGAGATCACGCAGTCATTCAGCCGGAAGCGCGAAATTTCCGAGCCGGTGGCCGGGCGCGTCGCATCGGCGAGGCTTGCGGTGGCCTGGCCTTCCAGGCGGCGCCCGAAGGGATCGACCAGCACGCCGGTGGCCGAGCTGCTGCCGCCGCGGCCATGCACGCCGAGACGGCCGGCGGTGTTGAAGACGCCGGTGAAGCTGCCACCGTCAAGCAGCATGAAGACCGGGCTTTGCAGCGCATCCAGACGGATCTGGGCATTGCCTGCCGGGTTGCTGTTCGAAGGACCGAAATCACCGGGCAGGTCGGCATTGGGCGTGCGCACCTGGGTCGGCTGGTCGTTGACCGCCACGCCCGCGAGATCGGCCTGCACGATGACCAGCGGGTCGAGGATGCCGAAGGTCTGGCGGGTATCGAACACGATCCCCGGAAAGGTGCCCGGGTTGCGGCTGCGCACCACGGTCGGCGCGGCGGTTGATATGCCGGCGAAGCCCGCGAAGACCACGACGCGGCCGAGCGTATAGGTTCCGCCGTTGAGAGCGAGGAAGCCTGTGGTGCGGAACTGCGCCGCGTTGGCGTTCACCACCGCGCCGGAGACGTTCATGTTGCCGCCGGCGGTGACGTTGACCAACTCGGCTGCGTTGAAGGTGGTGCTGTTGATGTCCACGCCGCCGCCAATGCTCAGCACGATGGTATGGGCCGAAAGATTACCCCCGGTCGTGAGCAGCCCACCGGCACTCACGTCGATCTTGCCTGGCGCGAC
>JBKJNV010000480.1:0-2985 GCA_046593435.1 Roseomonas sp. | reverse complement strand
TGGACAGGAACGTCTCCAGCCCATAGCCGGCCTCGATCGGCAGGAACATCAACCGGCCTTCCGGCACCGCCTTCGAGCGTGGCTCGATCGTCACCACGGGCGTGGCCGCGGCGTGCGTCAGGATGGCGTCCAGGCTGTCGAAGCGCGCGAGGCGCATGAGGTTCAGCCGCGTCGCGACCACCAGCTTGCGGCGGCCTGCATCGGCCTCGGCCAGCGCGCGACGGGGGTTGATCCAGACGCTGTCCACCGCCTCCCCGCCATCATGGGCGGCCTCTTGGTCCTCAGGTGCTACGGCGAGGAAGAAGTGCGTGTCGAAGCGCTTCGGACGGCTGGGCGGGGTGATCCAATGCGCGAAATGCACCAGCGCTTCAGGGGCCGCCTGCACGCCCAGCCCATCGAGCAGCGCGGCGAAACCGATTTCGTCGGCGCAGAGTTTTGCCTGCCAGGTGGCGGCATTGCGCGGCACCGGACCGCGCGCGAGCAGGATGGCGGCTTCCTCGAAGGTCTCGCGCAGGGCGCAGATGCGCAGCGCGCCGGCATCATCGGCCATGCCGAGAGACGCGGCGAGGTCGCGGTCGCCCCGGTCCAGCCGGCCGCCGGGGAAGACCAGCGCGCCACCGGCAAAGGCGATGTCGCCATGGCGCACCACCATGAACACCTCCGGCCCGTCATCGCCGGGGCGCAGCAGCAGCACTGTGGCGGCGAGGTTCGGGACGGCGGGCGGGGGTGCATCGGTCATGCGCGCATGAGAGCGCCGCTTCGCGCGCACGGCAACCCGTCTGGCCACACAGGCCGCGCCGCGCGAGGATGCGCGCCATGACCACCGAGACCGAGCCCGCCCGGTTCAGCCATGCGCAGATCCGCACCATTATGCTCGGCGTCACCCTCGCGCTGTTCCTCGCGAGCCTGGATCAGACCATCGTCGCGACCGCGCTGCCAGCCATCGCGCAGGACCTCGGCGGGTGGGACGACATCGCCTGGGTGGTCACCGCCTACCTGATCGCCTCGACCGTCACGACGCCGATCTATGGCCGGTTGTCGGATCTGTTCGGGCGCCGGCCGGTGCTGCTGGTCTCGGTCGGCATCTTCGTCACCGGCGCGATGCTCGCAGCCCTCGCGCCCAGCATGGGCTGGCTGATTGCGGCGCGCATCGTGCAGGGCCTGGGCGGCGGCGGGCTGCGCTCGGTCGCCATCGCCGTGGTCAGCGATATCCTGCCCCCCCGCGAACGCGGGCGCTACCAGGGCTACCTCTCCACCACCTTTGCCACGGCCAATGTGGTGGGGCCGGTCTTGGGTGGGGTGCTGAGCGACAGCCTCTCCTGGCACTGGATTTTCTGGATCAACCTGCCGCTCGGCGCGCTGGCGTTTTCGATGACCTGGTACCAGCTGCGCCGCCTGCCGCGGCCCACGCGCAAGCCGGTGATCGACTGGCTGGGTGCCGCGCTGATCCTGGCCGCGACCACGCCGCTGCTGCTCGGCATCTCCGCCGTGCAGCGCAGCGGCAGCTGGGGCAGTGTGGAAACGCTGGCGGGCTTCGCGGTGGGTGGCGTCTTCCTGGTCGCACTCGTGTGGTGGGAACTGCGCGCGCCCGAGCCGATGCTGCCCATGCGGCTATTCGCCAATGCCATTTTCGCGCTTGCCAATGTGGTGACGCTGCTGAGTTCGATGGTGATGATCGCGCTGATCCTGATCATCCCGCTGCATTACCAGCTGCTGATGGGCCTCGCACCGGGCGAGGCGGGCATAAGGCTGATCGCGATGACGGTCGGCACCGTGGCCGGGTCCTTCATCGCGGGGCAGTTCATCAGCAAGACCGGGCGCACCAAGATCTTTCCCGTGCTGGGCTGCGCGGCGGGCATGGCCAGCTGCGTCCTGCTCGCGCTGCTGGGCCTGGGCCATGCGCTGATGGTGGATCTGGGCGTCACGCTGCTGCTGGGCCTTTCTTTCGGTGGGCAGATGTCGCCGCTCACGATCACCATCCAAAACGCGCTGGAGCCGCGCGATGCCGGTGTGGGCTTGTCCTGCATGATGTTCTTTCGCCTGATGGGCGGCGCCTTCGGCACGGCGGGGCTGGTGGCCGTGCTGGTGGACCAGCTGGGCGGCGGGCTCGCGCTGTTCCAGCCCGCTCTGCGCGCGGCGATGCCGGCGGCTGAGCTGCGCGCCATGGGCAGCCTCCTCGCCGGCGCCTTTGCCCATGTCTATTGGGTCTCGGCCGCGATCATGGCGCTGGCGCTGGTGGCCGCCTGCGCCATCCGCGAGGTGCCGCTGCGGAGCAAGTAGACAGTCCTTGCCGGCGCGTGTAGCGTTTTGTGCAAGTAGTCTATTCGCGCTGCAAATAACGCGAGAGGCGGAGGAAGATCCGATGCAACACAGGGACGCCCGGTGACAATGGACGGCACGGCATCGCTCGCGGGGCTGCGCGTGGTCGAGATCGGCGTCGCCATGGCCGGGCCCTTCTGCGCCATGACGCTGGGCGATTTCGGCGCCGAGGTGGTCAAGATCGAACGCATCGGCGCGGGCGATGACAGCCGCTCCTGGCCGCCGCATTTCGATGGCGCGATGGGGTATTATTTCGCCTCGGCGAACCGCAACAAGCGCTCCGTCGCGCTTGACCTGAAATCGCCCCAGGGCATCGAGGTCGCGCGCCGGCTGATCGCGCGCGCGGATGTGCTGGTGGATAATTACCGCGTCGGCGCCCTTGCCCGGGCGGGGTTCGAATGGGACAGCCTGCACGCGCTGAACCCGCGCCTGATCTACTGCTCCATCAGCGGTTTTGGTGCGACCGGCCCGCGCGCTGCCGAACCTGCAAACGACCTGTTCATGCAGGCCTATTCGGGGGGCATGAGCATCACCGGCGAGGAAGGCGGAGGCCCTGTGAAGATGGGCATCTCGGTGGCCGATGTCGGCGCGGGCATGCTGGGCACCATCGGCGTGATGATGGCGGTCGAAGCGCGCCATCGCACCGGTCGCGGGCAGCGGGTGGAT
>JBKJNV010000475.1:0-3656 GCA_046593435.1 Roseomonas sp. | reverse complement strand
CGGGTCAGCGCGTCATTATCGAGTAGCTTGTCCGCTTCTTCGCGGGTGAGCGCGATGCGGGCATCGGCGACGCTCATCTTCCGCGTCTTGCTGCGGCCGCCGAACATCTTGCCCAGCATGTCCTGCATGTTCTGCATCTGCATGCCCTGGGCGCCGGGCATGCAGATGCAGAACATGCAGGACATGCTGGGAAAAATGTTCGGCGGCCGCAGCAAGACGCGGAAGATGAGCGTCGCCGATGCCCGCATCGCGCTCACCCGCGAAGAAGCGGACAAGCTGCTCGATAATGACGCGCTGACCCGTGACGCCGTCGCCCACGCAGAAGCCAACGGCATCGTCTTCATCGACGAGATCGACAAGGTCTGCGCGCGCACCACCGAGGGCGGCTTTCGCGGCGGCGACGTCTCCCGCGAGGGCGTGCAGCGCGACCTGCTGCCGCTGATCGAGGGCACCACGGTCACCACCAAGCATGGGCCGGTGAAGACGGATCACGTGCTGTTCATCGCCTCGGGCGCCTTCCACCTCGCCAAGCCTTCCGACCTGCTGCCGGAATTGCAGGGGCGCTTGCCGATCCGGGTCGAGCTCGCTGCGCTGACGCGGGAGGATTTCTCCCGCATCCTCACCGAGCCGGAGCACAGCCTCATCAAGCAATACGTGGCGCTCCTGGGAACCGAGGGCGTGACGCTGGAATTCGCCGCCGACGCGGTGGACGCGGTCGCGGAACTCGCCGCCGACATCAATGCGAGCGTCGAGAATATCGGCGCGCGGCGCCTGGCCACCGTGCTGGAGCGGCTGCTGGAGGATATCTCCTTCACCGCGTCCGACCGGCGCGGCGAGGCGGTGGCAGTGGATGGCGCCATGGTCCGCGCCAAGGTGGGTCCGCTGGCGGCGAGTGCCGACCTCAGCCGCTACATCCTGTAGCCGCCGCGGGAGGGTGGGGCGACACTGGCCCCGCCGCAGGCGATCTCCCCGAGGAAGGCTCTGCCGCCTCCCTCGGCGACAACGCTCAACAGGGCTGAACTTCCGCGCCCGCATCGCCATGTAAGACGCTCATGAGCAGCATCGCCCTCGCCAGCACCCCCCTCATCCCGGCCGCGGCGCATGCCGAACTCCACGCCGCCTTCGAAACGCTGGAGCGCACATCCCTGGCCGGCCGCCTCGCGGCCCTTGCGGGCACGCCGCTCGAGGCGCTGCGCGGCGCACTGCCGCGCTTCGTCCAGGACCGGCTGGATGGCGCCGTGCGGGCGGCCCTGGAACGCGGCATGTCGACCGCACTGAGCAGCCGGCCGGAAGCCGCACCCTTCGCCATGGGGCAGGCCTGGTTCCACCGTGGGCTCGCCGTCGCATCCGGCATCGCCGGGGGCGCCTTCGGCCTGCCTGGCACCCTGGTCGAACTGCCGGTCTCGACGACGCTTCTGCTGCGCCAGATTGCCGCCGAGGCCGCGGCGCAGGGCGAGGATCTCACCGCGCCCGGCGCCGCGGCCGAATGCATCAAGGTCTTCGCCCTCGGCGGGCGCGGCACCGCCGATGATGCGGCCGAGAGCGGCTATTTCGCGGTGCGCGTCGCCTTGGCGGAAACGCTCAAGGGCACGGTCGGCGTGAACCTTTTGCCGGGCTTCATCGGCGCCATTGCCGCGCGCTTCGGCGGGCCGGTGGCGCTCAAGCTCGGTGCCCAGGCGGCTCCCATCCTGGGCGCCGCGGCCGGTGCGGCAGTCAACCTCGCCTTCCTCCAGCATTTCAAATCCATCGCACACGCCCACTTCACCCTGCGCCGGCTGGAGCGCAACCATGGCGAAGCCGCGATTCGCGCGGCCTATGATGCCGTGGCAAGCGGGCGCGACGCGCGCTTCGCCGGCTGAGGGAGAAGCACATGGCCCGCATTCCGTACCGCAACGTCGAGGATCTGCCCGAGGATCAGCGCGACCTGCTCAAGCGTCCGATCACGCTGCACCGCGCGCTGACCAACAGCCCCGGCGGCGCCCGTGCCTTCCAGGGCCTCGGCCAGTACATCCGCCACGCCAGCAAGATCGACCCCCGACTGCGCGAGATGGCCATCCTCCAGGTCGGCTGGCTGGCCCGCAGCGCCTATGAATGGTCGCATCATGTGAAGATCGGCATGGAATTCGGCGTGGCCGAAAGCGACATCCGCGCGATCATGAGCGGCGACGAATCGGGCCTCGACGATCTTGCGCGTCTGGTACTGCGCGCGGCGCGTGAGATCGCGGCCGGGCCGGGGACCTCTCAGGCGACGCATGACCTGCTTGCGGCGCATCTCAGCACCGAAGCCGTGGTCGACCTCGTCCTCACGGCGGCCTTCTACTGCGCCGTGGTGCGCGTGCTCGCCTCGCTCGAGATCGATGTGGAGCCGGACTACATGCCCTATCTCGAAAAATTCCCGCTGCCGCGCGCATGAAGCGCATCGCCTCGCTTACGTTGCTATGGCCCTATCTGCGCGCCCATGCCGGGCGCGTCGGCCTCGCGGGCGTGGCGCTGGTGGTGGCGGCGTCCCTGGTGCTGGGCATTGGCCAGGGCATCCGCCACCTGATCGATCAGGGGTTTTCCACCTCCAACGCGGCCGAGCTCGATCGCGCGGCACTGCTCATGTTCGGCATCGTCGCTGCACTCGCCCTCGCGACCGGTGCCCGCTACTACCTTGTCTCCTGGCTGGGCGAACGCATCGCGGCCGATATCCGCCGCGACGCCTATGACCGGCTACTGACGCTCTCGCCCGCCTATTTCGAGGTGGCGCGGGCCGGCGACATTCTCTCGCGCCTGACGGCCGATATCGCGCTGCTGCAATCGCTGATCGGCTCGGCGATTTCCATGGGCATCCGCAACACGCTGATGATCGTCGGCTCCTTCGGGATGCTGGTCGCGACCAGCCCGAAGCTCGCGCTCATCGTGGCCGGCGTGCTGCCCATCGTGGTCGCGCCGCTGATCCTGTTCGGCCGGCGCGAAAAGAAGTTGTCGCGGGCCACGCAGGACCGCGTCGCCGACCTCGGCCACCAGGTGGAAGAGACCATCGCGGGCATCCGCACCGTGCAGGCTTTCACCCAGGAAAAGACGGCGCACGCCAGCTTCCTCACCGCGGCCGAGGCCTCGGTGAACACCGCGCTGCGCCGCATCCGCGTGCGCGCGGGGCTGATCCTCGCGGTCATCCTGCTCGGCTTCGGCGCCGTGACTTTCGCGCTGTGGGTCGGGGGGCATGACGTGGTCGCCGGGCGCATGACCGGGGGCGAGCTTTCCGCCTTCGTGCTCTACGCCATCCTGCTCGCCACATCCGCCGCCGCACTCAGCGAGGTGTGGGGCGAGGTGCAGCGCGCCGCCGGTGCGGCGGAGCGCATCGACGAGGTACTCGACGCCGTCCCCGCCATCGCGGCACCCGCGGCCCCGGCCATCCTGCACCACCCGGTGCGCGGGCGCATCGCCTTCGAGAATGTGCACTTCGCCTACCCCACGCGGCCCACGCAGAAGGCGCTCGACGGCTTCTCGCTGACCGTGGAACCGGGCGAAACCGTCGCCCTGGTCGGGCCATCGGGGGCCGGCAAGACCACCATCCTGCAACTGCTGCTGCGCTTCTATGACCCGCAATCGGGCCGCGTGCGCCTGGATGGCGTCGATATCGCCACGCTGGACCCGCGCATGCTGCGCCAACC
>JBKJNV010000305.1:0-2821 GCA_046593435.1 Roseomonas sp. | reverse complement strand
GCTGGAGCAGGTCGAGACGGAGCTGCGCCTCCGCGATGCCCAGGATAGCGGCCGCAGCGTGGCGCCGTTGGCGCCGGCAGCGGATGCGCTGGTGCTGGACACCACCACCTTGGATGCCGATGCCGCCTTCGCGCGGGCCATGGCTTTGGTGGGGCAGAGGCTGCCCGGCGAAGGTCCAGCCAGCGATTGAATGAGCGTCGATGCCGGGAACTGCCAGTATTTTGCCGGAAGATTCCCTTTTTCTTGACTCTTCTTCACCTCCCGCCTAAGCGACCTTCGCCGATTGTAATATTTGGCCGGAACGCCGCGGACCGTCACGCGCAGCACCCCACGGGCCTTCAGGGCCAAGCCGTCCCGCCAGGGGCGCAGGATCGTCCCCTGCCACGCAGCCAGCGCGCGCGGGCCGGGACCGGAAGACAAACCACCGTATGGCCACCATCACCGCCGACCGCGTGGGCAGCGAAGATTTCGCCGCCCTTCTCGAAGAGACCCTCGGCCCTGACACCGGCTTTGCCGGCTCCGTCGTCACCGGCCGCGTCATCCGCGTGGATGATGATTTTGCGGTCGTCGATGTCGGTCTGAAGAGCGAAGGCCGCGTGCCTTTGCGCGAATTCGCACCTCCGGGGATGAAGGCCGAGGTGAAGCCCGGCGACGTCATCGAGCTGTTCGTCGAACGCTATGAGGACCGCGACGGCACCATCGTGCTCAGCCGCGAGAAGGCCCGCCGCGAGGAAGCCTGGACCAATCTCGAAAAATCCTTCACCGCCCAGGTCCGCGTGAACGGCGTGATCTTCGGCCGCGTGAAGGGTGGCTTCACCGTCGATCTTGGCGGCGCCGTGGCCTTCCTGCCCGGCTCCCAGGTCGATATCCGCCCGGTGCGCGACGTGGGCCCCTTGATGGGCAGCCCGCAGCCCTTCCAGATCCTCAAGATGGACCGCGCGCGCGGCAACATTGTTGTCAGTCGCCGTGCCGTTCTTGAAGAGACCCGTGCGGAACAGCGCAGCGAGCTGATCCAGGGCCTCAAGGAGGGGATGATCCTCGACGGCGTGGTGAAGAACATCACCGATTACGGTGCGTTCGTGGATCTCGGCGGCGTCGATGGCCTGCTGCACGTGACCGACATCGCCTGGCGCCGGATCAACCACCCGTCCGAGGCGCTGACCATCGGCATGCCGGTGAAGGTACAGGTCATCCGCTTCAACTCCGACACCCAGCGCATCTCCCTGGGCATGAAGCAGCTGATGTCCGACCCGTGGGATGGTGTCGCCATCAAGTACCCGGTGCAGGGCAAGTTCTCCGGCCGCGTGACGAACATCACCGACTACGGCGCCTTTGTGGAGCTGGAAGCCGGCGTCGAGGGCCTGGTCCATGTCAGCGAAATGAGCTGGACCAAGAAGAACGTCCATCCCGGCAAGATCGTCGCCACCTCCGAGCAGGTGGACGTGATGATCCTGGATGTGGACGAGCCGAAGCGCCGCATTTCGCTGGGTCTCAAGCAGGCGCAGGGCAATCCGTGGGAGCTGTTCGCGGAAGCCAACCCGCCCGGCCACATCATCGAGGGCGAGATCCGCAACATCACGGAATTCGGCCTGTTCATCGGGATCGCGGCGGATGTGGACGGCATGGTCCACATGTCCGACATCTCGTGGGACGAGCAGGGCGAGGCCGCCATGGCGAAGTACGCCAAGGGCGACATGGTCAAGGCCAAGGTTCTCGACGTCGATGTCGAGAAGGAGCGCATCAGCCTCGGCATCAAGCAGCTTGAAGCCGACCCCGCGGCCGAGGTTCTCGACCGGATCCGCAAGGGCGACATCGTCACCACCATCGTCACCAAGGTCGAGGCCAATGGCATCGAGGTGAAGGTCGATGAGGTGCTGACCGGCTTCATCCGCCGTGCCGAGCTGGCCAAGGACCGCAACGACCAGAAGCCCGAGAAGTTCGCCATCGGCGAGAAGGTCGATGCGAAGGTTGTGGCCGTGGATCGCGCGGCTCGTCGCCTGGCCCTGACCATCAAGGGCAAGGAAGTCGAGGAGGAGCGCGAGGCGGTTAAGGAGTACGGCACCACCGATAGCGGTGCCTCGCTCGGCGACATCCTGGGTGCCGCCATCCGCCGCCGCCGCGAAATCGCCGGCGAAGAATAAGTCTTCTCTGGTGCTGGCCCATGGGCCAGCACCACTGATAAAAATAAAAGATTGGGGTCCGGGGAAATTCCTTTCCCCGGCCTTTTTCTTTTTAAAGCCCCGTCGGCTGCCCCGCCACAACCACCGCCAGCTCATCCTTGAGCATCCGCTTCGCCAGCTCCGCGAGCTGGGTATTGGTGATCGCTTCGAGCCGCTCCGGACGCTTGCTCAGCCAATCCAGTGGCCGGTTGTTCCGCTGGAGTGCCAGCAGCGTCCCCGCAATCCGGCGACTATCCGTGAACTGCAGCGGCTGTGACCCCGTCAGGAACGCGATGGCGTCCCCACGCTCGCTCTCGGTCGGCCCGTTCTCGCGCATCCGGCGCCACTCGGCCCGAATGACGTCGAGCGCCTCGCCCACCTTGCCGTTCTCGGTGGCCAGGCCGCCGCTGATGATGGCCTGCCCGAACAGCACGTCCAGCCCGGCGCTGACGCCGTAGGTGAGTCCCCGTTCGACGCGCACGGCCTGCATGAGCCGCGAGGAGAACCCACCGCCGCCGAGAATGCGCAGCAGAACCTGCGCCACTTCCCAGTCCTGGTCGTCGACGGCGAGGCCCGGCTGCCCAAACAGGATGGTGGATTGGGGGAAGGCCATCGGCACGACCCTGCGGGGGAAGTTGGTAAAGGCGGGCAGGCCCGGCCCT
>JBKJNV010000211.1:0-8586 GCA_046593435.1 Roseomonas sp. | reverse complement strand
GGCCTGTCCAACGCGATGCTGCTGCCGGCCGTCACGGCCTTTGGGCTGAACGCCGGACTGCCGCGCTATGCCGAGGCGGCGCGCGCCATGGGCATCGCCGGGCGCGATGAGGGCGATCAGTCGGCCGCGGCGAAGCTGGTGGAGGAGTTGCGCGCCCTGAACCGCGACCTCGCTGTGCCCTCGCCGGCCGGTTACGGCATCGGCGCCGCGCAATGGGAGGGGCTGGTCTCGACGATGGCGCAGCAGGCGCTTGCCTCGGGCAGCCCCGGCAACAACCCGCGCGTGCCGGACCAGGCCGAGATCGAGGCGCTGTACCGCGCTGTCTACGCCTGAGGCGTCAGGCGCGCCGTACCCAGGGGTCCGTCTCCCAGCGGCGCTGCAGATTTTCGGTCAGCGCGTGGATCTCGGTCGACCAGGTCTGTGCGCGCACGAGGCGGGCGGTGCGCCCCATCGCGGTGTTCTGTGCGGTGAATTCCGGGTCCGCGAGGACCGCTTCGAGCGCCTCGGCCAGGGCATCGCGCATCAGCGCGGGCACGCCGCGCGGAAAGGCGAAGCCCCGCTGGGTGACCGGCACTTCGGGCATGCCGATTTCCTCGAACGAGGGCAGGTCCGGGAGGAAGGCGCTGCGGGTCGTGCCGGAGACGGCCACACCCTGAAGCCTGCCTTCGCGCAGCGCCGCGAGCGCGTCGGGCAGGGGCAGGAGTGCCGCGGTCAGGTTGCCCGCCATCACCGCCTGGCGTGCCGTGCTCGCCGAAGGGAAGGCGATGAGTTCAAGTGTCATCAATGCGCCAATGCTGCGCGCGGCCAGCTGCGCAGCACTGCCCGCCGGCGGGCAGCCGAGGCGGCCACGTGCGCCGACGCCCTGGATGCTTTGCAGATCCGCACCGATGCCGGGTGCGGAAACCAACACGATCAGCTCATCGGCCACCGCGCCCATCATGGCGAGCCGGTCGATGACGCTACGGCTACCGGTTTCGATGGCGCGCGCAATGAGGAAAGGCGTGGTGATGGTGGCGATGGCCTTGCCGTCGGGCTGCGCATCGGCGATGGCGCGCGCCGCGACCAGACCGGCCTCGCCCGCGATATTGGCGACCGAGACGCTGCTGCGCGGCCAGTGCCGTTCCAGGAAGGGCGCGAAGCCGCGGCCCCAGCGATCCGCAGCAGAACCCGCCGGCGCGCCCACGACGAGGGTCAGGTTCAACCGACGCTGCGCCAGTGCCGGGCGCGCAAGAAGCCCGGTCGCGAGCACGAGGGCGCCGCGGCGCGGGATCATCCGGCGGGTGCAGTACTGGGCTTGGTGGGGGCTGCATCCGGCTCGCCACGGCGGAGCCGCTTCTCACCGGTGTACAGAACGATGGGCGCTGCGATGAAGACCGAGGACGAGGCGGAGATGATGATGCCCACCACCATCACCTGCGCGAAGCCCGACAGCGTGTCGCCGCCGAACAGCGCCAGCGGCACGGCCGAGAGAAGCAGCGTGATCGAGGTGCCGAGCGAGCGGTTCAGCGTCTCGTTGATCGACAGATCGGTGAGCTCGCGCAGTGGCATCTGCTTGAACTTGCGCAGGTTCTCGCGCATGCGGTCGAACACGACAACCTTGTCGTTGGCCGAGAAGCCGATGATGGTCAGGATGGCGGCAATGGTCGTGAGATTGAACTCGATGCCGAAGAGCACCATGAACCCGATGGTCTTGGTGGTATCCAGGATCAGCGTGATGATGGCCGAGATCCCGAATTGCCATTCGAAGCGGAACCAGATGTAGAGCAGCATCGCGAGCAGCGAGAGGCCCAGAGCGATCAGACCGCCCTGGAAAAGCTCGCCCGAGATGCGATTGCCCACCGCCTCGACTCGCATGATGCGCGTGCCCGGAGCGACCTGTTCCAGCGCGCCGCGGATGCGGTTGACGGCCACCTGGGTCTGGGATTCCTCGCCCTGCGCGGGTAGGCGCAGCAGTACCGAGGACGGGTCGCCGAATTCCTGCAGCCCGGCATCGCCCAGGTTCAGCGCGGCCACGGATGTGCGCAGCGCCGGCAGGTCCGCAGGGCCAGGCGTGCGGATTTCCATCACGATGCCGCCCTTGAAGTCGATGCCCTTTTCCAACCCCGGCGCAAAAGCCAGGACGGCCGAGACCGATGACAGCACGGCCGAGACGATCAGCCCCGCCTTGGCGCCGTTCATGAAGCGGATCTTGGTCACATCGGGGATGATGCGGAACAAGGGCCGGCGAAGCCG
Organism: Roseomonas sp.; assembly: GCA_046593435.1. Classification (GTDB taxonomy): domain Bacteria; phylum Pseudomonadota; class Alphaproteobacteria; order Acetobacterales; family Acetobacteraceae; genus Plastoroseomonas. The sequence goes on along the minus strand of JBKJNV010000211.1, from coordinate 6,354 downwards.
CTCATACAGGCCGGCGCCGGGCTTGATGAAGGCCGGAAGCTCCTTGGGCCGGGTCGCGCGGTACCACCAGGCGACGAACAGGCGCACCAGCGTCGTCGCCGTCCACATCTGCACGATGGTGCCGATCGCGACCGTGACGGCGAAGCCCTTCACTGGACCCGAGCCGAAGGCATAAAGGCAGATCATCGCGATCAGGTTCGTGAGGTTCGAATCCATGATCGTGCCGGACGCCTTGCTGAACCCGGCTTCCAGCGCGCTGTGCGGCGGCCGGCCGTTCTTCACCTCCTCGCGTATGCGTTCGTTGATGAGGATGTTGGCGTCGAGCGCGGTACCCAAGGTGAGCACGATGCCGGCAATGCCCGGCAGCGTCAGTGTTGCCTCCAGCATCGAGAGTGCGGCCAGCATCAGGATGATATTGAAGGCGAGCGCGATATTGGCGAACCAGCCGAGCAGCCCGTAGGCGAGACCCATGTAGAGAAAGACGAACAGCGTCCCGACCGCGAGGCTGATGACACCGGCGCGGATCGCGTCGGCACCGAGTTCAGGCCCGACGCTGCGCTCCTCCACCACGGTCAGCGGGGCGGGCAGGGCGCCGGCGCGCAGCAGCACGGCCAGGTCGTTGGCGGTGCGGGCGGAGAAGCTGCCGCTGATCTGGCCGCGACCACCGGTGATGGGCTCGCGGATAACCGGTGCGCTGATGACCTTTTCGTCGAGTACGATGGCGAAGGGGCGGCCCACATTTTCCCGCGTGATGGCGCCGAAGCGGCGGGTGCCGACGGAATCGAAGGTGAAGTTCACCACCCACTCACTGGTACGGCTGTCCTGGCCGGCGCGGGCATCGGTGAGGTTGGCGCCATCCACCTCCACCCGCCGGCGCACGGCGTAGCGTTCCCCCGCACGTTCGCCGTTGAGGAATTGCACGCCCGGGGGCGCGGCACCCTGACCGGGCGTGGTGTTCTCATCGAGCAGGTGGAAGGTCATCCGCGCGGTGCGGCCGATGAGGTCCTTGATGCGGTTCGGGTCTTCGATGCCGGGCAGTTGCACCAGGACGCGGTTCGCACCCTGGCGCGCGACGAGGGCATCGGCGACGCCGGTTTCATCCACGCGCCTTCGGATGATCTCGACGGATTGCTCGACGGCGGCGTTGGATTTGGCGCGCAGCCCCGCCTCAGTGAGTGTGGCGGTGACCGTGCCATCGGGCGTGGTCGTGACTTCGAGGTCGGCGATCTGCTGGCCGGTCTGTGCCTGTATCGGGTTGGACAATTCGCGCAGCGCGGTCGCCGCGGCGGCGGCCTGGCCGGGGTCCGTCACACGCAGGCTGATCCGCCGCCCGGGAGCATCGGCGGCAAGGTTCTGGTAGCGGATGTTGGCGGTGCGCAGGCGCGTGCGCGCGGCATCGACCATGCCCTCCAGCCGCTCGCGGATGACCGCGTTGAGATCGACCTCCATCAGCAGGTAGGACCCCCCCCGCAGGTCGAGGCCGAGGTTGATCTGGCGTGCCGGCACCCAGTTCGGGAAGCTCGAACGCGGCAGCAGGTTGGGAAGGCACAGCAGCAGGCCCGCGGCGAGGACGCCGAGGATCGAGAATGTTTTCCAACGGGCGAAGTGAAGCATTGGGTGAGGGGAGTCCCTGTAAATGGGGCGGAGAATGACGATGGGGGGCGGGCGGCGCAAGGGCGGTGGCGCCGGGCGTCGCGCCGGGTGTCGCAATTCCCCCAGGCCGCGCCCGGTGCTAAGGCGCGGAGCATGGTCGGGAGCAATAACATGCTGCGAGTGGCGGTGCTGGGCGTGGGGCATTTCGGCCGGTTTCACGCGGTCAAATGGGCGGCGAACCCGCGCGCGACCCTGGTCGGCGTGCATGACATGGACCCAGCGCGCGCCGCGGTTGTGGCGGGTGAGCTGTCCGTGCCGGTGGGGTCCGCCGAGGCGTTGATCGCGGTCGCCGATGCCGTGGTCGTCGCGGTGCCGACGCGCGGGCATTTCGCGCTCGCCATGGCCGCGCTGGCGGCCGGCAAGCATGTCTTTGTCGAAAAGCCCATCGCTGCCACGGTGGCCGAGGCGGAGGCGATGATCGCGCTCGCCGCCGAACGGGGCATGGTGTTGCAGGTCGGCCATATCGAGCGTTTTTCGGCCGCCTTTGCGACCGTCCTGGCCGCACCCTCCGGCGGCCGTGCGCTGAGCTTTGAGGCGGTGCGCGCAGCACCCTTCCGGCCGCGCAGCCTCGATGTTTCGGTGGTGCTGGACCTCATGATCCATGACATCGACCTGGTGATGGCGCTGGCCGGGGAGGCGCCCTCGGGTGTTGCGGCGGTGGGTGCCGCCGTTGCGTCCGAGCGGGCGGATTTCTGCGTCGCCACGCTCGATTTTCCATCCGGCGCGCGCGCCGTCATCACCGCGAGCCGGGTGAGCCTCGCGATGGAACGGCGCCTGCGGGTGCTGGGCACCGAGGGCGAGCTGGCGGTCGATTTCCTGGCCCGGAGCTACGCCGTGCTGCGCCGTGGTGGCGCCGAGGCTGTGGCCACGATGCCGGGCCATGGCATCGACCGCGGCGCCTGGGTGGACCATGACAGCCTCGAAGCCGAGCAGGCCGGGTTCCTCGCCGCCGTGCGGGGCGAGGCGCCTTGCGTGGTGCCTGGCGAGGCGGGGCTCGCCGCGCTGCGCGTGGCGCTGGCGGTCGAGGCGGCGATGGCGCGCGGCTGAAGCCAGGCTAATGGCCGCTGCGGTTTGGGCGGGGCAGAAAGTAAGAAAATCTTACCGAAGGCTCTTGGATCAAGCCACGGATATCATTGGGAAATTTGTAAGAAATTCGGGGTTTCGGGAAATCTTACCGACCTGTGCGGCGCGCAGGCGACGTGGCGGCCCCGTTGATCGAGCCAAGCTACGCCCGATCGCCCAATAATGCAAGATTTTCAACGCCCTGTGCCGCGTCCAGGGCGCGGAGCACGGCGGTGGCGGCGGCCTCGCTCGAAAGCCCTTCGGGGGCGCGCAGCAGGGCCAGGGCGCGGTTGAACCCCGCCTGCTGAGACCCCGGTGCCGCCAGGATCGCTGCGAGTGCGGCCGCCAGCTTCTCCGGTGTGCAGTCCTGCTGGAGCAATTCCGGCGCGACCCGCGTCTGCGTGAGCAGGTTCACCAGGCTCACATAGGACACCTTCACCATGCGGCGGAGGATGGCGGCGGTGATCGGGTTCAGCTTGTAGGCGACCACATGCGGCACCCCCGCGACCGCCATTTCCAGCGAGGAGGTGCCGGATTTGATCAGCCCCGCGCCGCCCCGTGCCGCGGTGGCGGCGAAGGCGTCATGCTTGTCATCGAGCGCTTCGACCAGGATGGGGCGGCCGGGCCAGTCTGCGGCGGCGGCGCGCACGGCATCGGCGGTGATCGGGGCGACCGCGATGATCGGGCGGATGCTGGGGTGGGTTTGGGCGAGCAAAGCGAGGGCCGGGCCGAAGACCGGCAGCAGGCGCCGCACCTCGCCGCGCCGGCTGCCGGGCATGACCAGAAGGGGTGTGTCGGTCTCGGCGAGGCCGAAGCGGGCGGCGAAGCGGGCGGCATTGCCCTGGTCGGCCCCCGATTCGAGCACCGGGTGGCCCACGAAGGTCACGGGGATGCCGGCGGATTCGAAGAACGGCGCCTCAAAGGGCAGCAAGGCGAGGATGCCGTCCAGGATCGGCTTGAGCTTGCGCACGCGCCCTTGCCGCCAGGCCCAGACCTGGGGCGCCACGTAATGGATCAGCGGGATGCCGAGCGGGCGGATGCGCTTGGCGATGCGGAAGGCGAAGCCCGGGCTGTCGATGGTGACGACCAGGGCAGGGCGGCGGGCGGCGATGTCGGCCGTGGTTTCGTTCAGGCGGCGGGCCAGGCGGGCGATGTTGGGGAGGATCTCGACCAGGCCCATCAGTGCGAGTTCGCGGTAGTCGAACAGGGAGGGCATGCCCTGTTCGCCCAGGCGCGGGCCGCCGATGCCGGCGAAGGTGAGGTCCGGGCGGCGGGCGCGCAGCGCGGGGAGGAGGCGGGCGCCGAGGACATCGCCGGACGCCTCGCCGGCGAGGATGTAGATCAGGGGCATCTGGGGAGGTCCTGGGCGGCGGGGCGCGGTTGCCCGCCGGAATGAGCGCGCAAGCATCGCATGATCCGTCCGGGCGGGGGAGACAGGTCACGCGCCGGAGTGGGGCCGGCGCTGGCGCGACCGGGCTGGCAGGTCGCTGCCCCGACTTACGTCATGTGTGAGACTGATTTACCGAGGCCGCGGCCACACGCGGATCACGGTCCCCGCGCCGCTTCAGCGGCAGCGGCAGGCGCCGCCGACGTCGGAGCGCAGGTTCTGCCGCACCCAGGTGACGCCATCGGGCTGGAAGTCGAAGGATGGCCCGATGATGCAGATTTCCGAATGGCCGCGCCCGCTTTGCATCTGCGACATGTTGGCGCGTTCGACCATGATCCGGTTGTTCACGCAGTACACGACCGCCGGGCCGCTCTGGGCCAACGCCGCGGGTACCACGCCCAGTGTCAGCGCCGCGAAACCGATCATGAACCTGCGCATTGCCAAGCCTCCCAAAATTGTTCTGCGCCCAGATTGTAAGGCGGAACCGGCGAATGCAAGAGGGATGTGGCGCTGGGGCTAGGAGGCCTCGATGAAGGCGGCGAGTCCGCGCTCGACCGTCTCGCGCGTCAGGTCCTTCACGATGAACACGAAGCGTGAGGAGCGGTCGTCGCCCTCGGGCCAGGCGGCCAGGCGGATGGGCGGGTGGAAGATGTGCTGCACGCCGTGCAGGACCGTGGGGCGGTCCTCGCCGCGGATGTTGAGGATGGCCTTGACCCGCAGCAGCGCGTCGCCGCGCGTGGTGACCAGCATCTCAAGGAACGTCGCGACGGCATCGAGCGTCAGGGGCGTGGTGTAGCGCAGCGAGAAGCTGTGGATGTGGGCGTCGTGCCGGTTGCGGTCATGGTGGTGGTGGTGGTGTGCATGCCCGGCCTCATGCCCCAGCCAATGCGCCACGTCGGGCAGCTTGGCGTCGAGCTGGAAGGGGCCGATCCCCAGCAGGGCGGCGGGTGGCGTGTCGGCGGGCAGGATGGGGGCGTGCGGGTTGAGCTGCGCGAGGCGGGCGCGGAGTGCGCCCGTATCAGGGGCGAGGTCTGTCTTGGTGAGGACCAGGCGATCCGCCACCGCGGCCTGCTTGAGTGCTTCGGGGTGGGCGTCCAGCGTGCGCATGGCGTTGGTTGCGTCAACCAGCGTGACCACGCCATCGAGGCGGAAGCGGCGCAGCAGGATGGGGTCGCTCATCAGCGTGTGCAGGATGGGGGCGGGATCGGCGAGGCCGGTTGTCTCGATGATGACGCGACGGATCGGCTGGCCGGCCTCCATGCGAAGCGTCAGGTCCATCAGCGCCTTGTGCAGGTCGCCGCGGATGGTGCAGCACAGGCACCCGGCGGCGAGCAGCATGGTGGTGTCGTCGAGCGTCTCCACCAGCAGATGGTCCAGGCCGACATCGCCGAATTCATTGATGAGGACAGCCGTCTGAGCGAGTTCCGAGAGCTTGAGCAGGCGGTTGAGCAGGGTGGTCTTGCCCGCGCCGAGGAAGCCCGTGACCAGGGTGACGGGCGTGCTCATCGGTACAGCTTCTCGGGGTCGATCAACGGTTCGGCGATGGGCACCAGCGCGTCGTCGCGGAGGGCGAGGTAGAAGCAGTTGTGCCGGCCGGTGTGGCAGGCGACGCCGGTCTGGTCCACGAGGGCGAGGATGGTGTCGCCGTCGCAATCCAGGCGCAGGTCGACCAGGGCCTGGGTCTGGCCGGAGGTCTCGCCCTTGCGCCAAAGCGCGTTGCGGCTGCGGGAGAAGTAGCACACGCGGCCGGTGGTGAGCGTTTCGCGCACCGCATCGGCGTTCATCCAGGCGAGCATCAGCACCTCGCCGGTGTCGTGCTGCTGGGCGATGGCGGCGATGAGGCCGGCTTGGTTGAAGCGGCAGGCGGCCAGGAAAGCGGTGATGGCGTTTTCGGATGGCGGGTTCGGCATGGGGACACGATATAACCCGTGTCGGATGATTTGGAGAGTGCGGCGATGGCCGAGATTTCGGCGGCGATGAACCGGGCGACCATGATCTGTGCGGAACGGGGGGTGCAGCTGACGCCGCTGCGCCGGCAGGTGTTTTCGCTGATCGTGGAGGCGGAGGCGCCGATCGGGGCCTATGCGCTGCTGGACAAGCTGCGCGGGCTGCGCGCGGGGGCGGCGCCGCCGACCGTGTATCGCGCGCTGGATTTCCTGATGGAGCAGGGGCTGGTGCACAAGCTGGAGCGGCTGAACGCCTTCACGCCGTGCATGGAGGCGGGGCATGGGCATGACCATGGCCACGCGCAT
>JBKJNV010000192.1:0-2650 GCA_046593435.1 Roseomonas sp. | reverse complement strand
GACCCCGCGGTGCTGACCGCACTTGCGGTGATGCGCCCCTTCGCCGGCGCGCCGGTGGCGAGCGTGGTGGGCCAGGGCGTGCGGCTGGATGCGATGAGCGCCGCGTTCGTCAATGCGATCGGGTCGAACCTGCTCGACTATGACGACACGCATCTGGACACGGTGATCCATCCGGCCGCGCCCATCGCGCCGCCGCTGCTGGCGCTCGCCGAGCAGCGTGGGCTGTCGGGTGCCGCGGTGGTCGAGGCCTTTCTGCTTGGCGGTGAGGTGGCCTGCCGCATCGGGCGCGCCGTCTCGCCGGGGCATTACGCGCGGGGGTGGCACATCACCGCGAGCTGCGGCGTGTTCGGCGCAGCGGCTGGGGCGGCGAGGCTGCTGGGGCTGGATGCAGCGCGCACCGCGCACGCCATCGGCATTGCGGCGAGCCTGTCGGGCAGCATCATCGAGAACCTGCCGACAGCCGCCAAGAATGTGGGCGTCGGCAATGCCGCGCGGCATGGCTTGCAGGCGGCACTTTTCGCCGAGGCGGGCTGGGAGGCGGCACCGGAGGCCATCGAGGGCCGGCTTGGCTGGGCGCAGGCAACGGGTGGTGCGGCCGATCTTGGGGTGATGCTGGACGGGCTCGGTTCGCGGTGGGAGATCGCGCGCAACACCTACAAGCCCTACCCCGCCGGCATCGTGTTTCATGCGGTGATCGAGGCCTGCCTTGGGCTGCGCGGGGCCATCGCGCCGGGGGAGGTTGCGCGCGTGGAGGTCGCGGGTGACGCGCTGCTGATCGCGCGCGGGGACCGGGTGGTGCGCAATGCGCGGGATGCGCGCGTGAGCATTCATCACTGCGCCGCGCTGGGGTTCTGGCGTGGCCGCGCCGGCGTGCTGGATTTTGAGCAGGATGCGGTGGATGACGCCGCACTCGCTGCCTTCCGCGCAAAAGTGGTGGCGGTGGAGGATGCATCCCTGCCCCGCGGTGCGGCGCGCGTGACGGTGTGGGGCACTGGTGGGGCGCGGTTCGAGGCACGGGTGGATGAACCCGAAGGCAGCGAGGCGCGGCCGATGGATGACGCCGCGCTGGATGCGAAGTTTCTCGACAATGCGGGCCTGGGCGGTTTCGCGGCGCGTGGCCCTGCGATGCTGGCGTCGGTGCGTGGGCTGGCGCAGGCGGCGGACGTCGGCAAGGTGATGGCGCTGCTCCGCTGAGGCGGGCATGATCGCGAACAACCGGGGGAGAGAACTCATGCAACGTCGCGACATGCTGCTGGGCGCCGCCATGATGGGAACCGCCGCCGCAGCACAGGCGCAGCCCGTGTGGCCGAGCCGGTCCATACGGCTGATCATCCCCTTCCCGCCGGGCGGGACGACGGACATCCTCGGCCGCCTGATCGCGCCTCCGTTGTCGGCGGCATTGGGCCAGCAGGTGGTGGTGGAAAATCGCAGCGGCGGCGCAGGCGCGGCTGGCGTGGTGGAGACGCTGCGCGCGCCGGGCGATGGCCACACCATCTGCATTACCATCAGCACCCTGATCACGGCGGCGCTGCTGACGCGGCAGCCCTACCACCCGGTCAATGACGTGACGCCGATCCTGCATCTGGCCGATGTCGCGAACATCCTGGTGGTGAACAAGTCGCTGCCGGTGACGACGGTGGCCGAGCTGATCGCCCATGCGCGGGCCAATCCGGGGCGTCTTGCCTATGGTTCGGCGGGCATCGGCACCTCGCAGCATATCTCGGCCGAGCTGTTCCAGCAGGCGGCGGGGGTGAGCTTCATCCATGTGCCGTATCGCGGGGGCGGGCCGGCGTTGACGGACCTGGTGGGCGGCCAGGTGCAGCTGATGTTCGGCAATGCGAGCTCCACACTCCCGTTTGTGCGTTCCGACCAGCTGCGCGGCCTGGCCGTGACGGCGGCGACGCGGCAATCCTATGCGCCGGAACTGCCCACGATCGCGGAGGCGGCGATACCCGGCTTTGGCGTGGCGGAGTGGTACGCGGTGGTCGGCCCGGCGGGGATTCCCGCAGCGGTGGTGGAGCGGCTGAACCGCGAGATCCTCGCCATTGTCGGCACGCCGGAGGCGCGGGCGCGGCTGCTGGACCTGGGTGCGGAGGTGGTGGGCGGCACGCCGGCGCAATTCGGCGCCTTCCTGCGCGAGGATCTGGTGCGGATGGAGGCGCTGGTGCGGCGCGCGAACATTCGCTCGGAGTAATCGCGCCGCGTTCGCCGCACGGAGCCAAGTCGCAAAAATAAAAGAATGGGGTCCGGGGAAATTCCTTTCCCCGGAAGGCGTAGGGAAATTGGCCATGAATTTGGGTCTTGCGGGCAAGGTCGCGCTGGTCTCGGGCGCGAGCAAGGGGATCGGCCGGGCCATTGCGGAGCGGCTGGTTGCCGAGGGAGTGCAGGTGCTGGGCACCGCGCGGGGCGGGTGCGATGCGCCGGGCGTGCTCGGCCATGCGTGCGACCTGCGCGACGCCGCGGCCCCGGCTGCGGCGGTGGCGCGCGCGGTGGAGGCTTTCGGCGGGCTGGACCTGCTGGTGAATTGTTCGGGGGCGACGCAGCGGGGCGATTTCCTGGCGTTGGATGATGCGGCCTGGGCGGACAGCTACGCGGGGAAATTCTTCGCCGCGGTGCGGCTGACGCGTGCGGCCTGGCCGCACCTCGCGGC
>JBKJNV010000009.1:0-3713 GCA_046593435.1 Roseomonas sp. | reverse complement strand
GCGCGCGGTCTCGGGCGATGCGGCGGGGTATGCGCATGCGGCGGAGCTTTCGGAAGCCGCGCTGGGGCGTGCGGCGGATGCGGTGGGTGCAGTGCGCTCGGGCCATTCGGGTGTGCTGGATGTGGGGCCACGGGCGACCAATGCGCGGCTGTATTCGGACGCCAATCCGCTCAACGCCATGCCGTTTGCCGAGAAGACGGCGCTGCTGGAGGCGATCGACGCCTATGCCCGGGCGCGCGACAGCCGCGTTGTGCAGGTCTCGGCCTCGCTGACCGGGGAGTGGCAGGCGGTGCAGATCCTGCGCCCCGATGGCCAGCGCGTGGCCGATTTGCGCCCGCTGGTGCGCTTCGGGGTCAGCATCGTGGTCGAGAAGGATGGGCGGCGGGAGAGCGGCAGCTTCGGCTCCGGCGGCCGCTTCGACCTGAGCCGGGTGATCGGGGAGGCGCAGTGGAAGGCCGGCGTCGAGGAGGCGCTGCGCCAGGCGCTGGTGAACCTCGATTCCGTCCCCGCGCCGGCCGGCGAGATGGAGGTGGTGCTGGGCTCCGGCTGGCCGGGCATCCTGCTGCATGAGGCGATCGGGCATGGGCTGGAGGGTGATTTCAACCGCAAGGGCACGTCTGCCTTCGCCGGGCTGCTGGGCCAGCGGATCGCCGCACCCGGCGTGACCGTGGTCGATGACGGGACCATGCCCGACCGGCGCGGCAGCCTGACGGTGGATGACGAGGGCACGCCATCCGCGCGCAACGTGCTGATCGAGGATGGCATCCTCAAGGGCTTCCTCCAGGATCGGCAGAATGCGCGGCTGATGGGTGTGGCCCCGACCGGCAATGGGCGGCGGCAGAGCCATGCGCATATCCCGATGCCGCGGATCACCAACACGGTGATGCTGGGCGGCGACAAGTCGCCCGAGGAGATCATCGCCAGCGTCAAGCGCGGACTGTACGCGGTGAATTTCGGCGGCGGCCAGGTGGACATCACCTCCGGAAAATTCGTGTTCAGCGCCTCCGAGGCGTACATGATAGAGGATGGCAGGATCGGTGCGCCGGTGAAGGGCGCGACGCTGATCGGCAACGGCCCCGACGCGCTGACCAAGGTCGCGATGGTGGGCAATGACTTCGCACTCGACCCTGGCATCGGCACCTGCGGCAAGCAGGGGCAGGGGGTGCCCGTGGGCGTCGGCCAGCCGACCCTGAAGATGACCGGCCTCACCGTCGGCGGCACCGCCGTCTGACCTCTCGGAGAACAGCCCATGACAGTCACCCTGCACGGCCCGGCCTACAGCACCTATGCGCGGACGGCGCGCCTCGCGCTGGAGGAGAAGGGCGTCGCCTATACGCTCGATGAGGTGGACATGCTCGGCGGCGCTACGCAGAAGCCCGCGTATCTGGCGCTGCATCCCTTCGGCAAGGTGCCGGCGCTGACGCATGATGGTTTTGCGCTGTATGAGACCTTCGCCATCGCGCGCTACGTCGATGAGGCGTTCGACGGCCCGGCGCTGCAACCCGCCGACGCCAAGGCGCGCGCGCGGATGACGCAGATCTGCGCCGTCATCGACAGCTATACCTATGGAAATGCGATCGGGAAGGCGTTCTGGCAGGCGGCGATCGTGCCGATGCAGGGTGGCACGCCGGACCAGGCGGTGATGGCGGAGGGTTTCGCCAAGGCCGACAAGGCCTTCGCCGCGATCGAGGCGCTTTGCGCTGGCGGCCCCTTTCTGTGCGGCGGCGCCATCAGCCTCGCTGACCTGCATTTGCTGCCGGTTGTGGATTACTTCGCCTCGGTGCCCGCGGGGCGCGCGGTGCTGGACAAGCACCCCAAGCTCGCCGCCTGGGCGGCGGGGATGGCGGCGCGGGACAGCGTGGTGAAGACCAAGCCGAAGCTCGGCTGATCCTCGGCGTGGGCTCCATGTGGCGGGGCGCCGGCGTGGTCGGGCTGGCGCTGCTGCTTGCCGCGGCGCCGACGCTGGCGCGCGCCCAGGGCGCACCCGGCCTCACGACGCAGGATGCTGGCGCGCGCGAGCTGGCCCAGATCCGCGCCTTGCGCGCGCAGCTTGGGCAGACCACCCGCACCGCCGAACCGCTGCAATGGGGGGCGGCGCAGGCTGCGCTGGCGGCGGCCCTCGCCGCCCGTGGCGAGCGGCTCGGCGATGCGGCGCTGCTCGGGGAGGCTGCCGATGCCTACGGCCAGGCGCTGCTCGAACGCACCCGCGCCCGGGCGCCGGGCGAATGGTCAGCGTTGATGGTGCAACTCGGCCGCGTGCTGCGGCTGCGCGGCGACAGGCTCGGCGGCGTCGAGGCTCGCTCGGCGCAGGCGGCGGCGGTGGCCAGCCTGCAGGAGGCGTTGGAGGAGATGCCCCGCGACCGCGCACCTCTCGTCTGGGCGGCGACGCAGGCGGAGCTCGGCCTGGCATTCATGGGCCTGGCCGAGGCCGGGCCCGGCACCGCGCCGCTGGACGCCGCGATCGTGGCCCATCGGCTGGCGCTGGAGGTGCGCACCCGAGAGCGTGCGCGCCGCGAGCAGGCGATGTCGCAGATGCAGCTTGGCCTGGCCCTGGCCGCCCTTGGCGAGCAACGAAGTTCTGCGGCACTGCTTGCCGAGGCGCTCGAGAACTTGGAGCCGGGCCTTGCTTTCCTCGCGCCGATCTGGCCGCATTCGGAACGGACGCGGGCGCGCGTGCAGCGCGACCGTATCCGACAGGCGCTGCGGAGCCTGTCCCCGCCCTGACCCCTGCACCTGAGGGAAGCGCCGATGCCGACAACGCCGGACGAGACCGCCCAGGCCGCTGCCCAGGCCGCTGCCGAGGAAGAGGCGAAGAAGCAGGCGACCGCGGATCTCTCGCCCGTGGGCGATGTGGCGACCGCTGCGGCCGATGGCACGCTCGGCGCCATTGTCGAGGGCGTGGGTGATCTCGCCTCAGGCGCCCTCTCGCTGGTGGGTGGCCTGTTCGAAGGGATCCCGGACCTCTGATGCGCCCTGCTGATTTCACCGCCTCGCTCCAGGCCCGCGCGGGCGAGATCACCGAGGCCTGCACGCGCTGCGGCGCCTGCTTCGAGGCCTGCCCGATGACCGCGCCCGCAGGCATCGCGGCGGCTGATCCGGCCGCGACCGTGGGCGGCATCCTCGATCTGCTCGGCGGCGGCGAGGGGACGGCAGAGGCGCTGCGCTGGGCCAATGTGTGCAACGGATCGGGCTACTGCATCCCGGCCTGTCCCGAGGCGATCAACACGCGCTTCATGGTGCAGCTCGCGCGCGGCTATGGGCGGCGACGCGAGGGCGAGGCAGCGGTCCGACGCACCGCGCGCGACAACTACGCCAACATGGCGCGTTCGGCGCGCATCCTCTCGCGGCTGCAACTCTCGCCTGCAGATGCGGCGCGGCTGACACAGACGAAACCGGAGCCCGGCGCCACCCTGCCCGAGGTGGTGTTCTACACCGGGTGCAACATCGCCAAGACGCCGCACATGGCGTTGCTGATGACGGATATCCTGGACGCGATCGGCGTGTCCTACGCGGTCGCTGGCGGAACCGGGAATTGCTGCGGCGTGCAGCAGCACCGCGCGGGCGATTTCGCCGCGCAAGGGCGCATGGCCTTCGGCAGTACCGAAAACCTGGCCGCACATGGTGCACCGCTCGTGCTCTCCTGGTGCCCGTCCTGCCAGATCCAGTTCGGCGAGAACACGCTGCCCTCCTACGCCGCCATCCATGGTGCGATG
>JBKJNV010000644.1:0-15547 GCA_046593435.1 Roseomonas sp. | reverse complement strand
ACTCCGCGCGCCTGGTGTGCGGTCAGGATCCCGCCGGGGATGCGCAGGCGGCACATGAAGGCGTCCTGCGCGGGGCCGACGAAGAACAGGCCGTGGAAGCGGCCGATGAAATCATCCATCGGCTTGGGAAACTGCCCGGCTTCCGCGCGGGCGGTGATTTCGCTCCAGCGGTCGAGCGGATGCTTGTCCCGCTTGGCATCTTCCTGCGCAATGAGCTTGCCGCCACGCGCGAGGGTTGCATCCTGCGCGGCGCGCATCGCATCGGTGGGCGCCTTGCCGCCGCCTTCGGGCGCGAGGGAACCACGGCGTGCCTCTACACCGGCCATGAAGCCCTTGAGGTAGTTCTGCTGCTCGGGCGAGAAGCCGGGGCCTTCCATCACACCACCTCGCGCGCGAAGGCGGGGCCCAGGGCGAGTGTGGCGACCTCGCGCCCGATGGTGCGGCGTGAGGCGATGAGGTTCAGATAGAACGCGCTATCGCCGACATCGCCGTAGAGCACCGCGCCGACCAGCCGGTTCTCGCGGAGGAACAAGCGCCGGTAGCGATCCTCCTCCTCATCGCGCAGGGTCACCCCCTCGCCGTCGATCTCGCCAGCCGACCAGACAGCGGTACCGGAGACCTTCAGCGCGGCCGATTCCGCGCGCGGCGCATAATGGGCGACATCGCCCGCCAGCGTGGCGGCGGCGATCTCCGCCTGCGCCAGGGCGGGTGCGACAAGCCCGATGGTGCGCCCGTCCACCTCTGCGCATTCACCGATGGCGAGGATGTGCGGGTCGCTGCTGCGCAGGCTTGCATCCGCCGTGATGCCGCAGCCGACGGCCAGCCCCGATGCGGCGGCCAACGCCGTGTCGGGACGGATGCCCACCGTCAGGACAACGATGTCGGCCGCGATCCGCGTGCCATCGGCCAGCACAACGCCGGCGACGTGGCGCTCGCCCTCAATGGCCGCAAGCTGCGCGGGCATGGCGAAGCGAATGCCGCGCAGGCCCATCCGACGGGCAAGGAATCCGCCCGCGCCCGCATCCAACTGCCGCTCCATCGGCCACGCCAAGGGGTGCAGCACAGTGACCTTCATGCCGCGCTGCGCCAGTCCAGCGGCGGCTTCCAGCCCCAGCAGGCCGCCACCCACCACAACCGCATTGCCGCCGATCTGCGCGGCACGCAGCATGGCGCGCACATCATGCAGAGTGCGGTAGGTCAGCACGCCCGGCAGGTCTGCGCCGGGCACGGCCAGGCGCGTGGCGCGCGATCCGGTCGCGATCACGACCCGGTCATAGGCGATGCGTTCGCCCCGCGCGGTCACCGCCTCGCGCGCGGGGCGGTCCAGCGCCATGATCGACGTGGCTGGGCGAAAGGCAATGCCCTGTGCCCGCAGCGCCGCGAGGTTATGCGGGAACAGATCGGGCAGCGTCTTCTCGCCCGCCAGCAGCGAGGACAGCGCCACGCGGTCATAGGGCAGGGCCGCCTCGGCGCCGCACAGCGTCACGCGCGCACCACGCTCGGTGCTGCGCAGTGCGCAGCGCGTGCCGGCCGGCCCCGCGCCGATGACCAGGACGTGCAGGCTCACGCCACCGCCGGCAGCGCGTGGCGCTCATGGAGGAAGCGCAGCACGGATTCGCGCGCCGCAAGGAAACGCGGCTCCGAGGCGAGTGCGAGCCGGTCGCGCGGCCGCGGCAGGTCCACATCGAGGATTTCGCCGATGGTTGCGTTCGGGCCGTTCGTCATCATCACGATGCGGTCGGAGAGCAGCACCGCTTCATCCACGTCATGCGTGATCATCATGATGGTGGTGCCCAGGCGGGCATGGATCGCCATGACCTGGTCCTGGAGATGCGCGCGGGTCAGCGCATCCAGCGCGCCGAAAGGCTCGTCCAGCAGCAGCACCTTGGGGCGCATACAAAGCGCCCGCGCGATGCCGACGCGCTGCTTCATGCCGCCGGAAATCTCCCCTGGCCGCTTCTGCGCATGACCTTCCATGCGGACCAGCGCCAGGTTCTCCATGGTCCACTCGTGCCGCTCGGCGCGCGTCATCTTGCGGCCCACCGTCCGGTCCACGGCAAGCTTCACGTTCTCATAGACCGTGAGCCAGGGCAGCAGCGAATGGTTCTGGAATACCACCGCCCGATCTGGCCCGGGCTCCGTCACCTCGCGCCCTTCGAGCAGCACGCCGCCGAGCGTGGCCGGCAGCAGCCCTGCGACAACATTCAGCAACGTCGATTTTCCGCAGCCGGAGTGGCCGATGACCGCGACGTACTGGCCTTCCTCAATCTTAAGATCGATGGTGTTCAGCACCAGCGGCGCAGTCGGGCCGAAGCGGACCGACAGCTGGGAAACTTCGAGGAAACTGCGGGTCATGATCCGGGGCCCTTCATTGTTCGGTGGTGCCGCGCGTCACCGCGCGGCCGGCAAAAGCCATGATCCGATCGAGCACGAAGCCCACAAGGCCGACGTAGATCAGCGCCACGATGATGTCGGAGAGGTTCGAGGAGTTCCACGCGTCCCAGATGAAGAAGCCGATGCCCACGCCGCCGATCAGCATCTCGGCCGCGATGATCGCGAGCCAGGAAAGACCAACGCCGATGCGCAGCCCGGTGAAGATGTAGGGCGCGGCAGCTGGGACCACGATGCGCAGGAACCACTCGTGCGGCCGCAGACGGATGACGCGCGCAACGTTGCGGTAATCGGCCGGCACGTTGCGCACGCCGACCGCGGTGTTGATGATGATCGGCCAGACGGCGGTGATGAAGATCACGAAGATCGCCGAGGGTTGTGCTTCGCGGAACGCCGCGAGCGATAACGGCAACCACGCAAGTGGGGGGACGGTGCGCAGCACCTGGAAGATCGGGTCCAGCCCGCGCATGGCGATCCTTGATGAGCCCACCAGCATGCCCAGCCCCACGCCGGCTATCACCGCCAGCGCGAAGCCGAGCGCAACACGCTGCAGGCTTGCCGCCAGATGCAGGCCCAGGCCCTTGTCGAGGCCACCGCGGTCATAGAAAGGGTTGAGGATCAACTCCTTCGCGTCGGACCAGACGCGGGTGGGCGGCGGCAAGGTGGCGCCAGGGCCGGAGCAGAGCCATTCCCAAAGCAGAAACAGCGCCGCTACAACCAGCAGCGGCGGGACCACCACGCCCAGCATCTCCTGCATGCGGCGCGTGAGAACCGAAGGCTTCGACGCGGGGGCTGCAGCCGGGGTCGCCAACGGCGCGGTCGCAGTTTCAGGCTTGGTGATCGCGTTCATGGCTCAGGCCGCCGCGAGTTTCTTGATGGAGAGCGAAGCCAGATATGCCGCAGGATTTTGGGGGTCGAAGACCTTGCCGTCGAAGAAGGTTTCCGGCCCGCGCGATGTGCCTGTGGGTGTCTCCGCATTCGGCACGCCTGCCCGCGCGGCGGCGGCGCGCCAGATGTCCTCTCGATTGACCTGGGCCAGCAACGGCGCGGTGTCCAAGCCCTCGGGGAGGATACCCCAGCGGATATTCTCGGTAAGGAACCATAGGTCGTGGCTGCGGAAGGGGTAGCTTGCGTGGTCGCGCCAGAACTTCATGGTCAGGTCCACGTTGGTGGTGGTGCGGCCATCGCCGTAATCCACCTCGCCGCGCATGCGACCGATGATGTCGCCCACGGGGACGTTGAACCAGGCGCGGCGGCTCAGGATTTCGCACATTTCCTGCTTGTTGGCCGGCGTGTCGCACCAGCGCGCGGCCTCGATCACGGCGGCCGTCATCGCTTCCGTTGCGCGCGGGTTCTGCTGCACGAAGTCGCCCCGCAGGGCGAAGACCTTCTCCGGGTGATCCTTCCACAACTCTCCGGTCACCAGCGCTGTGTAGCCAAGGCGCTGCGTTACCAGCTGCGCGTTCCACGGCTCACCCACGCAGAAGGCGTCCATGGTGCCGACGCGCATGTTCGCCACCATCTGCGGCGGCGGCACCACGATGGTGGACACCTCACGCTCGGGGTCGATGCCGGCTGCGGCGAGCCAATAACGTACCCACATGTCGTGCGTGCCGCCGCGGAAGGTCATCGCCACCTTGCTCTCGTTGTTCAGCGCTCGCCGCAGCGGTGCCGCATCCAGCCGCGCGCCCAGCGGCATGTGCTTGGCGGCGACGCTGATCGCCTGGCCGTTGGTGTTCAGCCGCGTCAGAATCGCCATGGGTACCGGCTGGCTGTTCTGCACGATGCGGCCCGTATGGATGTGGTAGGCCATGGGGGTCAGCAGATGCGCACCGTCGATGCCGCCGCGCCCGCCGCCGAGCACCAGGTTGTCGCGCGTCGCACCCCAGCTCGCCTGGCGATTCACCTCGACATCTGGCATGCCGTGCTTGGCGAAGAAGCCCTTCTCCTTGGCGATGATGAGCGGGGCTGAATCGGTCAGCGCGATGAAGCCGAGATTGGCGCGGCGAACCTCGGGCACCGTGCTGCCCTGGGCATGCACGCCCGAGACGCTCACGGATTTCGCAGCCGCCAAAAGGGCGGCCGTGGCGGTGATGGCGTTGCGGCGAGTAAAGCTCATCACTGAGTCTCCAGCAGGGGTTCGGGTTCGTTCAGGCGTGCTGCTGCGGCGCGCCAGAGCGCATCGTTGAAGGGAGCGAGGGCTTCGGTGTCGGCGATGGCGTCGGGCATGTGTCCTGCCTGCCGCATCGCGCCCAGCCAAAGGGCGGCGTCCTCCCGACGCGGCAGGGTGGCGGCGCGGAAGCGAATGCGGTGGGTCGCGTCGAAGGCGCTTTCGATCGTCGCGGGGCTGAGTTGCCACAGCGCGCGTCCTGCCATGATGGAGATCGCCTCCACACGGTTTTCCGGCGCATCGAGCCAGCGCGCGGCGGCGATGACGGCCGCCGTCGCGGCGATAGCCTGCTCGCGATGCGTCAGCAGGTAGTCCTCGCTGAAGGCGAGCAGCTTTTCCAGGTGGTTGGGCCAGACCTCGGCCGTACCGGCGACGACGCGGCCGGCCCCCATGCTCTCGGCCACCGCCCCCCAGGGGGCACCTGCGCAGAAGCCGTCGATTTCGCCGGCGGCCAGGCGAGCCGCCATGCGGGGTGGCGACACGGCCACCAGGCGGACATCGCGTTCGGGGTCCACGCCCTGGGCCAGGAGCCATCGGCGCAGCAGGTAATTGTGCGAGGAGAAGGGGAAAACCACGGCCAGTGTGGCGGGCACAGGGCGTGCCTTGAGGATTTCTGGGAGGTCTCCGCCCGCCAGTTCATGCGATAGGGTGATGCCATTGCCGTTGCGCGACAGGCCGCATGCCACCTGCAGCTGCGCTTGAACTCCCCCCAGGCCGGCGGCCAGCGCGAGGGGCATGGGTGCGAGCATCTGCGCACCATCGAGGATCGAGAAGGCGAGCTTGTCGCGAATCGCGGCCCAAGAGCCCTCGGGCGAGAGTGCCACGCGCAGCCCGACAGCCTCGAACAGGCCCAGCGCGTCCGCCACGACGAGCGGTGCGGCGTCGAACAGCGGCACGAAGCCCAGACGCATGACCCGGGCGGCAGGGCGAAGGCGTGGGGCCTGGAGATCGGGGGCGAGCGGCAAGCGGGATTCCAAGCGTCGGGCGGACCGTCATGGACCACCGGAGAGGAAAAAGGGCTTGCCTGGGGTGCGCCATTGCATCCCGCCCGCGACATTTGGATATTCAGGAACGCCGACGCGAGCAAGCAGAAAGAAGCCCAATTATTGGCTTTATCCGCCGCGACTGCTCCTAGCTTGGCCATATCGTTGATTTTTTGTTTAAATAAGCGGCAGCCATGGGCGCGAGCTTCAGCCGTCGCTCCATTGCCATCCGCTGCAGCCGGCGATGCGCCTCAGGCTCAGAGAGCCCCTCATCGCGCATCAGGCGACGCTTGGCCTCGGTGATTTGGTCACGCTCCTCGATCGTCGCTCGGGCTTGCGCCAGTTCGGCTCGCAGCGCCTGGTGCGCACGGAATCGCCGGATCGCGACCTCCAGAACCGGACGCACCCGAGCGGGGGCCAAGCCCTCCACGACATAGGCTGAAACTCCAGCCTCCAAGGCTGCCTCGATTTGTTCGGGCGCACCGCGCTCGGCAAACAAGACCACCGGGCGGGGTTCGTCGCGGTTCAGGGCGTGCATGGATTCCAGAGCATCACGCGAAGGATCATCGAGGTCGCAGACGATCACATCCGCTTGGCTGGCACGCACGCGCGCCGTCAGGTCGGCGACATCGGGCGCAACCGCCACGACGACACACCCTGCCGCCTCCAACCCCAGGCGCACCGCCTCCGCGCGCTCGGGTTCGCCGTCAACCAGTAAAACCCGCAGCGCTTGTGCCCCCTGTTTGGGCCGCGCCGGCATGTTCCTCTGCAAAAGTAGTTGCAATAAATAGGCCGTTGAAGGAACTGCTGAGAGGCGGCTGGCGGTATGAGGCCGAGGTGGCGGCAGCCGCGCTGTCCAGTGGCTCGTCCATGGGCAGATGCCTTCATTCGAGGCTGGGCTCTTGCCCTCCGCAGCAATTTTCGACGCGCCGGTGGCGCGCGGCGGCACCATGGCATGGTTATCGCTAAGCAGATGGAGGCGGGACGTCGCAAGGCAGGCCGCAAGAGCCTGTTCCATAGCATCGCGATCGATCGCCCCGCCGCGCGGAGCACAGGAGAAATACCCGCCCATGAGCAAGACCTTCCCCGCCATCTCGCGCCGTGCGCTGGTCGCCGGCATGGGCGGCGCGCTCGCCATGCCCGCCATCCGCCCCGCCTTCGGCCAGGGTGCGCCCATCAAGGTCGGCGTGCTGCACTCGTTGTCCGGCACCATGGCCATCTCCGAGACCGCGCTGCGCGACACCGTTCTGATGATGGTCGAGGCGCACAATGCCGCGGGCGGCATCCTCGGCCGCCGCCTCGAAGCCGTGGTCGTCGACCCCGCCTCCAACTGGCCGCTGTTCGCGGAGAAGGCGCGCGAACTTCTCGCGGCCACCCGCGTGGACGTCACCTTCGGCTGCTGGACCTCGGTCAGCCGCAAATCCGTCCTGCCGGTGTTCGAGGAACTCAACGGCCTGCTCTTCTACCCCGTCCAGTACGAGGGCGAGGAAGAAAGCCGCAATATCTTCTACACCGGTGCCGCGCCGAACCAGCAGGCCATCCCTGCCGTCGAATACCTGCTCGGCGCCGATGGCGGCTCGGCCAAGCGCGTAGCACTTCTCGGCACCGACTACGTCTATCCGCGCACCACCAACCGCATCCTGCGCGGCTTCCTCAACTCCAAGGGCATCACCGATGCCGACATCATGGAGGAATACACCCCCTTCGGTCACTCCGACTGGCAGGGCATCGTCGCACGCGTGAAGCGCTTCGCCTCCGAAGGCAAGAAGACTGCAATCGTGTCGACCATCAACGGCGACGCCAACGTCCCCTTCTACCGCGAGCTGGGCAACCAGGGCATCAAGGCCGAGGACATCCCCTCGGTCGCCTTTTCGGTCGGGGAAGAAGAACTCGCCGGCATCGATGCCCGCCCGCTGGTCGGCCACCTGGCCGCCTGGAACTACTTCATGTCCGTGCAGTCGCCGGCGAACACCGCGTTCAAGGCGATGTGGGCGGCCTATATCCGCAACCCGCGCCGCGTGACCAACGACCCGATGGAAGCCACCTTCACCGGCTTCAAGATGTGGACCCAGGCCGTCACCCAGGCCCGCACCACGGCGGTCGATGCCGTGCGCACCGCCATGATCGGCCAGAAGGTGGAGGCGCCGTCCGGCTACACCCAGGAGATGCACCGCAACCATCACCTGTCCAAACCCGTGATGATCGGCGAGATCCAGGCCGACGGGCAGTTCAACATCGTCTACCGCACGCCCACCGCCATCCCGGCTGAAAATTGGTCCCCCTTCATCCCCGAGAACGCCAGCCGCCGCCGCGGCTGAGCGCCTGCCACCCCTTGATCCGCGCGGCGCTGCCTGGCGCCGTGCGGACGGGACACTCGCCATGACGCGTATTCTGTTCGCCTGCCTGCTCATCCTGGGCGCCGCACTTCCGGCGCGCGCACAGGATGCCTTCATCGCGGCGCTGCCCGGACTGTTCGGCGGCTTCAACGACATCGCCGCCTCCGTGGACCGGCTCGGCAGCGCCGGCGATCCGCGTGCCCTCCCGCTGCTCCGCGCGCTGGCCGATGGGCGGCTGCTCAAGCGCGAAGCCGCACTTTTTATCCGCACCGAAACCGCAGCGACCGACGCGGTCACCGGCGCCACGGCGGACGCGGCGGGCGCCGAGGTCATCCGCCTCAACAATCGCGTCCGCGTCGCGCTGCGCGGCGCCATCGGGCGGCTGGCCCTCGTCTCCCCGGACGCCAGCGAACGCGCAGCAGCGGCGGCGGCCGTCTTCCGGTCCCGCTCGGCCGAAAACATCCCCATCCTCGAAGCCGCGCTTGCCCGCGAATCCGTCCCCCGCATCCGCGCCCAGATGGAACTCTCGCTCGCCGCATCCCGCCTGATCGCGCCTGACCCGGCCATCCAGCGCCTGGGCATCGCCGCACTTGCCGCCGCCGGCACCGAGGGCGCGCGCGCCTTGCTGCTCGAAGCCCGCAACACCACGCCCGCGCTCGCGGAGGAAATCAACGCAGCCCTCGTCTCGCTCGACCGCACGCTGGCCATCAAGCGGGCAGCGGAGACACTCTACCAGGGCCTTTCGCTCGGCTCTGTCCTGCTGCTGGCCGCACTCGGCCTCGCGGTCACCTTCGGCGTCATGGGCGTGATCAACATGGCGCATGGCGAGTTCGTCATGCTCGGCGCCTATGCCACCGTGGTGGTGCAGGACCTGTGCAAGGACATCCCGTGGCTCCAGCCCTGGTCGCTGCCGCTCGCCGTCCCCGCCGCCTTCCTCGTCGCGGGCCTGGCCGGCGCGCTGCTGGAACGCGGCCTCATCCGCCACCTTTATGGCCGCCCGCTCGAGACGCTGCTGATGACCTTCGGTGTGGGCATGATTCTCCAGCAGGCCGTCCGCCTGGCCTTCGGCGCGCAGAACCGCGAGGTGATCTCGCCCGCCTGGATGCAGGGCACGCTGGAACTGCCCTATGGCCTGATGGTGACACAGAACCGGCTCTGGGTGATCGTCTTCTCGCTCGTCGTCCTGGGCCTGACCATCGCCGCCATCCGCTTCACCCGCTTCGGGCTTGAGATGCGCGCCGTGACGCAGAACCGCCGCATCGCGGCGACCATGGGCATCCGCACCGGCCGCGTGGACGCACTCACCTTTGCGTTCGGGTCGGGCATCGCGGGCATGGCGGGCGTGGCGCTCAGCCAGATCGATAATGTCTCGCCCAACCTCGGCACCGGCTACATCATCGACAGTTTCATGGTGGTGGTGTTCGGCGGCGTTGGCTCGCTGGCCGGCACGCTGGTCGGTGCGCTGTCGCTGGGCGTCGTCAACAAGCTGCTCGAACCCTGGGCGGGCGCGGTGCTGGCGAAGGTCGCCGTCCTGGTGGGCTTGATGCTGTTCATCCAGCGCCGCCCGCGCGGCCTCTTCCCACAGAAGGGACGCGCGGCCGGATGAGCGCGACCCTGGCCGACCCGGCCCCCTCGCGCCTGCGCCTGGGTCTGCGCGCGGCAACCATCGCCGCGATCATCGCACTCGCCGCCATGCCGCTGCTCAACCTGCTGCCGGCCGGCCACGCGCTCCACGTCTCCGACTTCCTGGTCTCCATCACCGGGAAATGGATCTGCTACGCGATCCTGGCTCTCGCGATCGACCTCGCCTGGGGCTACGCGGGGCTGTTGTCACTCGGCCACGGCGCCTTCTTCGCCCTGGGCGGCTACGCGATCGGGATGCATCTGATGCGGCTGATCGGGCCGCGTGGCTCCTACGGCCACCCGGTGCTGCCAGACTTCATGGTCTTCCTCGGCTACACTGAATTGCCGATCTTCTGGTGGGGTTTCCAGTCCTTCCCCTACGCGCTGTTCATGGCGCTGTTCATCCCTGGCCTCCTCGCGGGCATCGTGGGCTTCCTTGCCTTCCGCAGCCGCATCACGGGTGTGTATTTCTCCATCATCACCCAGGCCATGACCTATGCGCTGATGCTGGCCTTCTTCCGCAACGACATGGGCCTTGGCGGCAATAATGGCTTTACCGACTTCAAGGAGTTGCTCGGCCAGCCGCTGAACACGCCGCTCGCGCGCAGCGCGCTGTTCTACGCGGCGCTGCTATCACTGGTCGGCACCTATATTCTCTGCTCCTACATCACCAAATCCAAGCTCGGCCGCGTGCTGATCGCCATCCGAGACGCCGAAAGCCGCGTGCGCTTCCTCGGCTACTCCGTGACGCAAGCCAAGCTCTTCGTCTTCGTCCTGTCGGGGATGATCGCGGGGCTGGCCGGCGCGCTCTACGTCCCCCTCGTCGGCATCATCAACCCCGGTGAATTCGCCCCCACCAACTCCATCGAGGCCGTCATCTGGGTCGCCGTCGGCGGCCGCGGCACGCTCATCGGCGCGGCGCTGGGCGCCTTTTCGGTCAACGCCATCAAGACCTGGCTCACCTCCGTCGCACCCGATCTGTGGCTGTTCGTGCTGGGCGGGCTGTTCGTGGCAGTGACGCTGCTGCTGCCCAGGGGATTGCTCGGGCTGGTTCAGAAGAGCGGCCGGTGACCGGCAACCAGCTCTACCTCGACGGCGTCACGGTCATGTTCGACGGATTCCGGGCCCTGAACAATCTCTCCCTCATCGTGGACCCGGGCGAGATGCGCGCCGTGATCGGCCCCAACGGCGCCGGCAAGACCACCATGATGGATGTCATCACCGGCAAGACGCGCCCAACCTCGGGCACCGTCCGCTTCGGCGAGCATGACCTCACCCGCATGGATGAGGCCGCGATCGCAAATCTCGGCATCGGCCGCAAGTTCCAGAAGCCCACCGTCTTCGATGCTTTGACCGTGTTCGAGAACCTGGAACTCGCACTGAAGGCGCCGCGCGGCCCCTTCGCCTGCCTCCGCTGGGTGCTGGGCAGCACTGCGCGCGCGCGCATCGAGGAGGTGCAGGACGAGATCGGTCTCACCGCCCGCGCGGATCACCGCGCCGCCATCCTCTCCCACGGCCAGCGGCAATGGCTTGAGATCGGCATGCTGCTCATGCAGGACCCGCAGCTTCTGCTGGTCGATGAGCCGGTGGCGGGGATGACCGACCAGGAGACGGAGCACACCGCCGCCCTGCTCCGCCGCATCGCCGGCCAGCGCAGCGTGGTCGTGGTCGAGCACGACCTCGAATTCGTCCGCGCGCTGGGCCAGAAAGTGACGGTGCTGCACGAGGGCACGATGCTGAGCGAAGGCCCCATCGACCATGTGCAGAACGACCCGCGCGTCATCGAAGTCTATCTGGGGCGCTGAGCGATGCTTTCAGTCGAAGCCCTCGAACTCTCCTACGGCGCCAGCCTGTGCCTGCGCGGTGTGGACCTGGCCGCCACGCCTGGCCAGATCACCTGCGTGCTTGGGCGCAACGGGGTGGGCAAATCCTCGCTGATGCGCGCGATCGTCGGGCTGGAGCGCGCCCAGAAGGGCCGCATCACCTGGGAAGGGCGCAACATCACGGCCATGGCGCCGGCCGAGCGGGCACGCGCGGGCATCGGCTACGTCCCCCAGGGCCGCGAGATTTTTCCCTTCCTGACCGTGCAGGAAAACCTGGAGACGGCGCTGGCCGCCGCACCGCGGGGCAGCGTGGTGCCACAGGAAATCTTCGACCTCTTCCCCATTCTGCGGGATTTCCTCCGCCGCCGTGGCGGCGACCTCTCAGGCGGGCAGCAGCAGCAACTCGCGATCGGACGCGCGCTGACGGCACAGCCACGCCTGCTGATCCTCGATGAGCCGACCGAGGGCATTCAGCCCAATGTTATCAAAAACATCGCTCGTGTCATCGCCTACCTGGCGCGCGATCGCGGCATGGCCGTGGTGCTGGTCGAGCAGTATTTCGAATTCGCGCGCGATCTGGGCGATACGCTCGCCATCATGGTGCGCGGTGAAATAGCCTTCGCCGGCCCCACAAAAACGCTGGATGAGAACGAGGTCCGCAAGCACCTGACGGTGTGAGCGACGTGATCCTGTTTTGTGATGACTGGCCCGAGGGCGCTGTGATCACCAAGGCGGTGTCGCCCGAGGTGAAGCTGAAGCGCAGCACGTACCGCTCTTTTCGTCCAACGTGTCACCCCGCCAGACGCTCGCCCTCCAGGTGCACGGGCTAAGCCTTGAGCTATCCTACCATAAGCAAATCAAGATGCTTGCGTGTCCCCGCATCGCCCGGTTTCGAACAAACCCCGTGATGTGCTCCTCTGGAAAAAGCTTCAGGGTGTCCACCAAACCGGCTCAATCCCAATCCCAATCCTTGACCACCGACGGATAGCGAAAGGGCTTTGCCCTCTCGCGCCGGCTTGCATGTTCCTCTTGGTCAAAACCGTCCACACGGCCTACCCTGGAATGGCCCATGCTTAGTGATGCCACCCGGCTTTCCCCCCGCGCCGCCGCGACCCGCGCGCGCATCCTGGATGCGGCGCTGGCCGAATTCGCGGCGCATGGGCTGGCCGGTGCCAGGGTGGACGACATCGCCGCGCGGGCTGGCGCCAATAAGCGCATGCTCTACGCTTATTTCGGCGCGAAGGAGGATCTCTGGCTCGCCGTGCTGGAAGCGGCCTATGCCGCCAAGCGCGCCGAGGAGGAGCGGGTGGAGGTCTCCCATCTGCCGCCGGCCGAGGCCATGGCGCGGTTGGTCGCCTTCAACCTGCGCTATACAGCGCGGCACCCTGAATTCGTGGCGCTGCTGAACCAGGAAAACATCCACCGCGCCGCTTATCTGCGCCGCTCGGCCGATGTGCCGGCGCTTTACTCGCCACTGACCCAGCGCCTGCGGGAAGTGCTGGCGCGCGGGGCGGCAGCCGGGTTGTTCCGTGGCGATGCGGACCCGTTGCAATTATACCTCTCCATCGTGGCGCTCGGCCATTTCACGGTGGCGAACATGCACACCCTCTCCACCATCTTCGGCACGGATCTGGGCAGCGAGGCAGCGCTGGATGAGCGTGAGGCGCATGTGGTGGCGATGGTGCTGGGCTATTTGCGGCCTTGACCACGGGTTGGCACGCCGGTAGGTAACTGAACAGTTACTTTAGCGGAGGGAACGACCATGGCGGAACGCCGCATCGGTATCATCATGAACGGCGTCACCGGGCGCATGGGCATGAACCAGCATTTGATCCGCTCCATCGCGGCCATCCGCGCCGATGGCGGCATGGCGTTGGCCAATGGCGACACCCTGATGCCGGACCCCATCATCGTCGGCCGCAGCCGCGCGAAGCTGGAGGCGCTGGCGAAGGCGCACAACATCCACCGCGTCAGTACCGACCTCGATGCCTGCCTCCGTGATCCGAAGGACGAGATCTTCTTCGACGCCGCGACGACGCAGATGCGTGCGGGCCTGGTCCGCAAGGCCATCGCCGCCGGCAAGCACATCTATTGCGAGAAGCCGACCGCTGACAATCTGGCCGATGCGCTCGACCTCGCCCGCGTGGCAAAGGCGGCCGGCATCAAGCATGGCGTGGTGCAGGACAAGCTGTTTCTGCCCGGCTTGCGAAAGCTGAAGATGGTGATCGACAGTGGCCAGCTTGGCCGGCTGCTCAGCGTGCGCGGCGAGTTCGGCTACTGGGTCTTCGAGGGCGATCTGCAACCGACGCAGCGCCCCTCGTGGAACTACAAGAAGGCCGAGGGCGGCGGCATCATCCTCGATATGCTGTGCCATTGGCGCTATGTGCTGGACAACACCTTCGGCGCGGTGAAATCCCTCTCCTGCCTGGGCGCCATCCATATCCCCAAGCGCCGCGATGAGGCGGGCAACTGGTATGACGCCGATGTGGATGACAGCGCCTATGCCACCTTCCAGCTGGAGGGCGCCAAGGGGGAACCGATCGTCGCCCACATCAACTCCTCCTGGACGACGCGGGTGCGCCGTGATGACCTCGTGACCTTCCATGTGGATGGCACGCATGGCTCGGCCGTGTGCGGGCTGACGGATTGCTGGGTGCAGCCGCGCGTCGCCACGCCCAAGCCCGTCTGGAACCCGGATGTGCCGCAGACCATCAATTTCTACGAGGGCTGGCAGAAAGTGCCCGACACCCAGCCCTACCCCAACGGCTTTCGCGTGCAGTGGGAGTTGTTCCTGCGCCACGTCGTCGGCGAATTGCCGGACTACAAATGGGATCTGATGGCCGGCGCCAAGGGCGTGCAGATGGCGATGGCCGGGCTGCAATCATGGCAAGAGCGGCGCTGGATTGATCTTGAGGCGCTCGATCCGAATGGATGATAGTGGTTCAGGGTATCCAATTCGGATGCCCTGGAGGAGGTCACGCCATGTTCGGACGGTCATGTTGGGTTCTCTGCGTTCTGGCGCTGCTGGCCTTTCGGCCAGTGCCGCTGGCCGCCCAACCCGCGCCTGTTCGGGAAGCGCTGCTGGGCGCCTGGACCTTCGTCTCGGTCGTGAGCGAGCGCGATGACGGCACCACGGCGCAACCCTTCGGTGCCGATCCCAAGGGCATCATCATCTTCACGCCCAGCGGCCATTTCTCGCTGTTCCAATCGCAGGCCGAGCTGCCGCGCATCGCCAGCAATGACCGCGCCCGCGCCACAGCCGAGGAGGCGCGCGCGATCGTCAATGGTTCCATCGCCTATTTCGGCACCTATACGGTCAATGAGGCGGAACGGACCCTCTCGCTGCGGCTGGAGGGCAGCACCTATGCCAATCTCCTCGGCGGCGCTGGCCAGCCGCGCATCATCACCGCCCTTACCCCCACGGACCTCAGTTTCACCAACCCCAGGACGCCCAGCGGGGTGACGCTGCGCACCACCTGGCGTCGTGCATTGCCCCCTTGATCCCGCTCGCCCTTCTGGAGATGCGCCTTGCCCAGCTTGCTGTTGCCGACCCCCTCGAACGGGCTTGAGCCCTTCACCACCAGCCCGCCGCGTGAATTCGCGAAGGCGTTGCCGCCCTATCCGCGCGTGGCCTTCGCTGCCGCCCATGTGGTGGCGGATACGCTGGCCGAGCAGGACCCCTGGCTGGATGCAAAGGTGGATTGGGACCGCACCATCGCCTTCCGCAAGCATCTGTGGTCGCTGGGCCTCGGCGTCGCTGAAGCCATGGATACGGCGCAGCGCGGCATGGGGCTGGATTGGGTGGCGGCGCAGCAGCTCATTCGCCTCAGCCTGGAGGCGGCGAAGGATCATCCGGGTGCGGTGATCGCCTCGGGTGCCGGCACGGATCACCTGGCACCCGGCCCGGACGTCAGCGTGGATGACGTGATCCGCGCCTATGAGGAGCAATGCGAGGCCGTCGAGAAGATGGGCGGCCGCATCATCCTCATGGCGTCGCGCGCACTCGCCAAGGCGGCGCGCAGCCCAGCCGATTATGAGCGCGTCTATGCCCGAATCCTGGGCGGCGTGCGCCAGCCCGTCATCATCCATTGGCTGGGCGAGATGTTCGACCCGGCGCTTGAGGGCTATTGGGGCAATCACGACCACATGGCGGCGATGGAAACGGCACTCGCCGTCATTCACGCCCATGCCGCCAAGGTGGATGGCGTGAAGATCTCGCTC
>JBKJNV010000604.1:0-3352 GCA_046593435.1 Roseomonas sp. | reverse complement strand
GTCGTGCTGGAGGAAATGCTGGCGGCCGGTGCACCGGTCGGCGCGCATTGGATCGCGGATCGGCAATCCGCCCCGCTGATTCTGCGGCTGGGCACCGAGGAGCAACGGCGAACGCTGCTGCCAGGAATCGCGCGGGGCGAATTGGCGTTCTGCATCGGCTTGTCGGAACCCGATTCCGGCTCCGACCTCGCGAGCCTGCGCACGCGGGCCGAGCGCATCCCCGGTGGTTGGTTGCTGAACGGGCGGAAGCTCTGGACCACCTTCGGCCATCTCTGCGACTACATGATCGCGCTGGTGCGCACCTCGCCCGCACCCGAGAAGGGCGCACGGCATCAGGGGCTGTCGCAGGTGCTGGTCGACCTGCGCGCGCCGGGCATCACCATCCGTCCCATCCGCGATCTGGTCGGCGAGGAGGGCTTCAACGAAATCACCTTCGACGATGTGCGCCTGCCGGAGGATGCGCTGATCGGCCAGGAAGGTGCCGGTTGGGCGCAGGCCACGAGTGAGCTGGCCTTCGAGCGCAGCGGGCCGGATCGCATTCTCTCCTCCTACCCGCTGCTTGCGGAGAGCGTGACGGCACTGCGCGATGACCCCGCCGCCGCCGAGCCGCTCGGGCGCGAGGTTGCGCGGTTGTGGGCGCTGCGACGGATGTCGCTCTCCATCGCGGGGATGCTGGAAGATGGTGAGGATCCGGTGCGCCAGGCCGCACTCGTGAAGGATCTGGGCAACAGCTATGAGCAGGCGCTGCCGGGGACGCTGCGCCGCCTCGCGGATATGGATGCCATGCCCGACGAGGTGCGCCGCATGCATGCCTACCTGACGCAGATCGCGCCAACCTTCAGCCTGCGTGGCGGCACGCGCGAGATCATGCGCGGCATCATCGCGAAGGAGCTGGGCCTGCGATGAGCGACGATATCGCCACGCTTCTGGTCGAACAGCTGGGGCGCGCACTGGCCGAGCATTGCGACGCGGCGACGCTGCGCATGGTCGAGGCGCAGGGCTTTCCGCAGGCGGCCTGGGATGCGATTGCGCCCATGGGGCTGCGCCTGGCGCTGGTGCCGGAGGATGCGGGCGGCGCAGGCCTTGGGCTTGAGCAGGCCGCGGATATCTTCCTGCTGCTTGGGCGGCACGCGGCGCCGCTGCCGCTCGCGGAGGACATGGCCGCGGCCTGGCTGCTCGCAGCAGCGGGAATCCCGGTTCCCGAAGATGGCGTGATGAGTTTTGCCGCGACAGCGCAACCGATGCCTTGGGGGCGGCACACGCAGCACCGGGTGCATGCCGAAGGCGCGATCATCCTGCTCTCGCGTGGTGAGGCCGACATACCGGGCATGAATCTGGCGCGGGAGCCGCGCGACGTGATGGTGCCGGGGCAGACGTTGCAGGAAGGCACCCTGCCCGCGGCCTTTGGCGATGATGCAGCGCGGATGCTGACCGCGCTGATCCGGGCCGCGCAGATCGCGGGCGCATTGCAGGCTGTGCTCGCGCTCACGGTGGATTACGCGAATACCCGTGTGCAGTTCGGCCGTCCCATCGGGCGCTTCCAGGCGGTGCAGCAGCAGCTGGCCGAGTTCGCCGAGGAAAGTGCCTGCGCGGCGGTGGCCGCACGCTCGGCTGCGCGCGCGGCGGACCAGCGCGGTCTGGCGGGTGCGGCGTTCGAGATCGGCTGCGCCAAGATCATTGCCGGCGAGGCGGCGGGCAAGGGTGCCGCCATCGCGCACCAGGTCTTCGCCGCCATCGGCATCACCGAGGATCACAGCCTGCATCACTTCACCCGCCGGCTGTGGTCCTGGCGGGAGGAAGGCGGCACGGAGCGTTTCTGGGCGCAGCGCATCGGCGCGGCCGCGCAGGCGCGCGGCGGCGCCGCGCTCTGGCCTGACATTACCGCACGCGACGAGGAGAACACCCCATGAGCGGCTTCATCATCAGCGAGCGCGATGGCGGCATTGTCACGCTCACCCTCAACCGGCCGGAGAAGCGCAACGCGATCTCGACGCGCGGGGAATGCGACGAGGTGGTAGATGCGGTCGAGGCGCTGCGCCGCGATGACACGGTGCGCTGCGTGATCCTGACCGGCGCGGGCACGTCCTTCTGTGCGGGCGGCGACCTCAAGGGCATGCGCGACCGCACCGGCATCACGCAGGGCGATACCGCAGCCGAGATGCGGGAGAGCTACCGGCGCGGCATCCAGCGCATTCCGCTCGCGCTGTATGAGTTGGATATTCCGACGATCGCCGCAATGAATGGGCCGGCCATTGGCGCGGGCCTGGACCTCGCCTGCATGTGCGACATTCGCATCGCGAGCGAGAAGGCGGTGTTCGCCGAGAGTTTCGTGAAGGTCGGTATCGTGCCCGGCGATGGCGGCGCCTTCTTGTTGCCGCGCGTGGTGGGGATGTCGAAGGCGCTGGAAATGTCGCTGACCGGCGAGGCAATCAACGCGGCAGAGGCGCTGGCTTGTGGCCTGGTCTCCCGCGTGGTCGCACCCGAGGCGTTGCTGCCCACGGCGCGTGCGCTTGCGGAAAAGATCGCGGCCAACCCGCCGCAGGCGGTGCGCCTGACCAAGCGGTTGTTGCGCGAGGGGCAGCATATGCGCCTGTCCTCGCTGCTGGAAATGTCGGCAGCCTTCCAGGCGCTGGCGCATGACACGCGAGACCACCGGGAGGCGGTCAGCGCCATGCTGGAAAAGCGCGCGCCGCATTTCGAGGGGCGCTGAGATGGACTCCGTTTCGCTGACCGGCCAGGTCGCCATCGTCACCGGCGCGGGGTCGCGCACGGAGGGTGTGGGCAATGGCCGCGCCACCGCGATCATTCTCGCGCGGCGTGGCGCGCGGGTGCTGCTGATGGATGTCGAGGCGAGCTGGATGGAGGCAACGGCGCGCGCCATCGCGGATGAGGGCGGCACCTCGGCCTCCATTGCCGGCGACGTCACGCGCGCGGCGGATTGCTCAGCCGCCGTGGCACGTGCACTCAGCGAGTGGGGCCGTCTCGATATCCTCATCAACAATGTCGGCATCTCCGGCCCGCCGGGCAACGCCGTGGATGTGGACCCCGAGGCCTGGGACCACGCGATGCGCGTGAACGTCGCCTCGGTGATGCTGATGTCGAAATACGCGATCCCCGCGATGCGGGCGCAGGGTGCCGGCAACATCGTGAACCTCTCCTCCATCGCGGGGTTGCAGGGCGGGCACAAGGGGCTGCTCTACGCGACCACCAAGGGCGCGATCGTGCAGATGACGCGTGCCATGGCGGCGCATCACGGGCCGGAGGGCATCCGGGTGAATTGCGTGGCCCCTGGCTATGTCTTCACGCCCATGGTCGCGGTGCGCGGCGTGGATGAAGCCGGCCGTCGCGCGCG
>JBKJNV010000603.1:0-4036 GCA_046593435.1 Roseomonas sp. | reverse complement strand
CCTGCCGCCGGTGGTCCTGGTGCTGCTGAGCTTCGCCGACCTGCCGCCCGCTCCGCCGCGGCCGAAGGTGAAGACCCCGCTGCGCGAGATCATGGCGCGCCCGGCCTTCATCGCGGCGGCCGGCACCGGGCTGGTCGCCTATGGCACGATGAACCTGGTCATGACCTCGACGCCCATCGAGATGATGTATTGTGGCTTTGGCATCGATGCCTCGGCCACCGTGATCCAGATCCATGCGGTGGCGATGTTCGCGCCCGGTTTCTTCACCGGCCGGCTGATCCAGCGCTTCGGGGTGCGGACCATCATCGTGGCGGGGGCGGTGCTGACGGCTGGCTGCGTGGTCGGTGCGCTGGCAGGGACGAGCTTCGCGCATTTCGGGGTGGCGCTGGCGCTGCTTGGCGTGGGGTGGAATTTCATGTTTGTGGGCGCGACCGCGCTTCTGGCCACCAGCCACGCGCCGGAGGAGCGGGTGCGCGCCCAGGCGGCGAATGACTTTATCGTCTTCGGCACGGTTGCCGGCACTGCCTTCCTTTCGGGGGCACTGCACGCCCATGCCGGCTGGGCCGCGCTGAACCTGATGCTGCTGCCGGCCCTGGCCGTGGCCCTGGGGCTGCTCGGCTGGCAGGCGATGCGGGTGCGGGCGGTCCGTCCCGCCTGAAGATTCGGCTTTTCCGCGCCCCTCGTTAGTATGGCCGGACAAGAATGAAGGTGTCGGCATGGAATGGATTATCCTCGGCGTCATTGGCGCCCTCATCCTGTGGCTCGTGCTGTCCTACAACCGCCTGGTTTCCCTGCGGCAGGTGACGAACCAGGCCTGGTCGGACGTGGATGTGCAACTCAAGCAGCGGCATGATCTGGTGCCGAATTTGGTCGAGGTGGTGAAGGGCTATGCCGCGCATGAGCGCACCACGCTCGAAGCCGTGGTCGCCGCGCGCAACGCGGCGGTGCGCGCCGATGGGCCTGAGGCCGCAGGTATCGCCGAGGGCGCGCTGAACGGCTCTCTCCGGCAGATTTTCGCGCTCGCGGAGAACTACCCGGACCTCAAGGCCAACGCGAATTTCCTGGGCCTGCAGAACGAGCTGTCCAACCTCGAGAACAAGATCGCGGCGGCGCGGCGCTTTTTCAACAATGCCGTGTCCGAATACAACGCCATGCGGGAAAGCATTCCCGCCGTGTTCTTCGCAGGCTCGATGGGCTTCAAGGAGCGCGGCTTCTTCGAACTGCCGGAGGCGGAGAAGGCCGCCGTCCAGGTCGTGCCGAGCGTGAAATTCTGACCGGAGGCGGGTTACGCTGATGGGTGCCTACGGGCTGCGGACGCATATCTGGAACAATTTCTGGAAATCCGGCCTGTTGCTGGCAGGCTTTCCGCTGCTGCTGGCCCTGATGGCCTACGGGCTTGCGCTGATCTTCAACGATGATCCGCGCGGCATTGAGTATGCGATGCGTTCGGCGGCGGCGCGCTGGCCGTATTTCTTCGCGATTGCCTGCATCGGCGCGGTGATCTGGTTCGCCATCGCCTGGGTCGCCAACCAGAAGATCATCGACGTCATCACCGGCGCGCGCCCCGTCACGCGCACCGAAGAGCCGCGGCTGTGGAACACGCTTGAGGCGCTGTGCATCTCGCGCGGGATCACCATGCCGCGGCTCGCCGTGATCGAGACGCCACAGCGCAATGCCTTCGCCTCGGGCCTGTCGCGCGACAAGGGGGCGGTGACCGTCACGCGCGGGCTGCTCGATGCGCTGGATGAGGCGGAGTTGCGCGCCGTGCTCGCGCATGAGTTGACCCATATCCGCAATGGCGATGCGCGGCTGCTGGTGATCGCGGCGGTATTCTCGGGCGTGATCTCGCTGGTGGCGGAAATGCTGTTCCGCGGCGTGCGGTTCCGCGGCGGCAATCGGCGCGGCAATGGGGCGGCGGTGATCGTGGGTTTCCTGGTGGTCGCACTCGCGTGGGGGCTGACCTTCCTGCTGCGGATGGCCTTGTCGCGCCGGCGGGAGTTCCTGGCCGATGCCGGCGCGGTCGAGCTGACGCAGGACGCGGACGGCATGATCGCCGCACTTCGGCGGATCGAGGGGCAGAGCGCGATGCCGGCCATCCCCGGCCAGGTGCGCGCGATGTTCCTCGATGATCCGCCGCGCGAGAGCTGGTTCTCCTCCCTGACCGCGACGCACCCATCCATCCCGACGCGCGTCGCGGCCTTGGTGGAGCATGCGGGTGGGCAGGATGTGGTGGTGGCCGCGCCCATCGGGATGGCGGCCGCGGCACCGCTCTGGAGCGGGGCGGCGAAGCCCGCGACCACGGGCAATCCGTGGTGGCGCGGCAAGGCGTAGGCGGCGGGGCCGCGCAGGCCCCGACGGTTTGCTACCAGCGGCGCGCCGGCCCGCAATCCAGGTGTACGAAGCCGGAGCGGTAGAGGCCGACGCCGCCGATCTGCATCTCCGCGGCCAGCCGCGCCAGCGCCAGGGGCGGACGATCCACCAGCCGGACATCGGCCGCCATGCCGGACATGTGCAGCGACACGCGGGAGACGCGGCGTGAGCGGGAAGCGTTGGCGGCGTTCGTCTCCGGCGTGCGGTAGCCGCTGAGCAATTCGTAATGCTCCTGCGCGCCCATGGTGGTGGCAAGTCGGGAGAGGATGTCGAACAGGCGCGGGTCCATGGACGTCGCTTCGTCGCGGCCGGGGTCGCGGAAGACCCCGTTCAGCTTGGCCATGGCCTCGCGGTCGTAGCGTCCTTCGCGCCAATAGACGCCCGAGAAGCTTTCGCCGGTCGCTCCACGGCGGATTTGCAGGCTGCGCGGCGGGCCGGATGCAACGCTGGCGGGGCCTGGGTCCCGGCGGCGCCAGCCCTCATCCAGGCCCGTCGACGCCGAGGTTACGGGGCCTTGGGATGTGGAGATGTCGGGCGCGCAGGCAGCGGCGGAGAGGGTGAGCAGCCCGGCTGCGCCGCGGAGCCAGGCGCGCCGAGGCAGGCCAGTGGCAAGTGCTTCGGTTTCGGCAGCGGCGCAGCAGGGGCAGGCTTCGATAAAACGCATGAGGTCAGCGGCTCGCGGTGCGGGTTCGGGTAGAGGCGCTGTCCATGGCGCGGACATAGCTCGCGTCGTGATTATAGAAATCGTGCCGCAATGCCACCCCGCCATCCCTCACGATTGCGCTTGTATAGATGAGTGCGACCGGAACGGTCCGGGTGATGGCGCTGCCCGCCGTGGCGCGGCTGTCGAGCACGCGCTGGGCGCGGGCGCGGTCCCATCCCGGCGTGCCAGAGAGAGCCGCGTCGACCATCTCCATCGGCCGTTCGAGGCGGATGCAGCCCGAGGAGAAGGCACGGTCCGGCCGGCGGAACAGATGCCGGTCGGGCGTGTCATGCATGAAGATGTCCTCGCCGTTCGGCATGATGAACTTGATGCGGCCGAGCGCATTCGCGTCGCCGGCATCCTGGCGGATGAAATAGGGGAAGTTGGTGACGCTGTATCGGGACCAGTCGAGCGTGGTCGCGTCGACTTCGGTCCGCACGCCATCGACCATGCCGAACAGGCGGAAGCCGCGCGCCTGCATCCCCGCGGGGTCGCGGCGGAAGCGCGGCAGCAGGTCCTGGCGGGCATTGCGTTCCGGCACGCCCCAAGTCGGGTTGAACTGCAGCGCCGTCATGCGCACGCGCATCAGCGGTGTCGCGCGGTCAGGCCGGCCGACGATCACGGCCATGTCCATGGTGGCGCGGTCGCCTTCCAGCAGCTGCAGGCGCTGGTGCGGCAGGTTCACTTCGATGCGGCGGCCGGTCTCGGCGGGCGCGAGGCCACGGCGCATGTCGAGATTGGCGCGCAGCTGCATCACGCGCTCATCCAGCGGGCGGTTCAGGGCGGCCAGCGTGATGCGGCCGATGCGGCCATCCACCTCATAGCCCTCGCGTGCCTGCCAGCGCTTCACGGCATCGACCAGCGGGGCGTCGTAGAGGGCGGGGTTGGGCGCGGGCAGGGCGGCCAGGGCCGGCTCCTCGATGGCGAGGCGGGCGCGGAGCAGCGGGATGCGGCGGGCATCGG
>JBKJNV010000580.1:0-4221 GCA_046593435.1 Roseomonas sp. | reverse complement strand
GTGGACGAGGAAGCCAACATCATCTTTGGCTCCTCGGTCGAGGAAGACCTCAACGGGCGCATCCGCGTCTCGGTCGTCGCGACCGGGATCGACGTCGCGACCGCCACGCTGGGCAAGCCCGAAACCAATGTGCGCCCGACCCTGGTCGCCGTTGGTGGCATCGGCGCAACGCCAGCGCAGATGGCGCCCATCGAGCACGAGGCCGAGCCGCTGGTCGTGCAGGCGACCGGCACGCATGGTGGGCCGCAGGTGCCGAGCTTCGTGCGCCGCGCTGCTGATCAGGCGCCGCCCACGCGCATCACCGCCCCGCAGATCGAGACCGCACCCGGCGAGCACCCGGTGTTTCTCGCCTCGGTGGCGCCGCGCGCCGAGCTGGAGGCGATGCCAGCCGCGCGGCCACAGCCGCCCGAGCCGGCCCGCCACGGTGGGCTGCGCGGGCTGTTCACCCGCGTGACCGGAGGCGGTGCGGGGATGATGGTGCGCGCTCTGCCGCCCGAGCCCGCCCGCGCGGTGCAACCGCCCGAGCCGCCGCGCCAGACCGAGCGCCAGGCACCGCAGGATGAGATGGGGATCGAGATCCCCACCTTCCTGCGCCGCCAGAGCAATTGAGGTGCCCGGGCCCGCGATCGGGTCCGCGCGAAGGCCTGGGGAAATCCTTCTCCCCAGGCTAGTCTCCGCCTATGCCCGACGACATCCAATACGTTGCGAAGAACATGCGCCTTGATCTCCGCCTGATCGCGGAGATGGTGCAGCCCGATGCGCGCGTACTCGATATCGGCTGCGGCGACGGCGCGCTGATCGCGCTTCTGGCGCGGCAGAAGCGGGCCGATGCGCGCGGCATCGAGATCGACATGGCGGAGGCGACGCGCGCGGTCGCCGCGGGTCTTGCCGTCATCCATGGCGATGCCGACCACGACCTGCAGCACTACCCCGACGGGGCCTTCGACTATGTGATCCTGTCGCGCACGCTGCAGGCGGTGGAGCGCCCGCGCGAGGTGCTGTCCCACATGCTGCGCATCGGCCGCCGGGCCATCGTGAGCTTCCCCAATTTCGGCCATTGGCAGATGCGCTGGCGCCTGCTGGTCACGGGCCGCATGCCGGACAGCGAGACCTGGTCACGCCCCTGGTACGAGACGCCCAATATCCACCCCTGCACCATCGCGGATTTCTTCGCGCTGTGCCGGATGGATGGCTACCAGGTGGAACAGTGGCTCGCGGTGGATGAGCGGGGCCTCAAGGGCCCCTGGCGGCGCAGCGTGCGCATGGCCAACCTGTTCGGGCAGCAGGCGCTGTTCCTTCTCCGCCGCGCCTGAGTTCAGGCCACACCTGGTCAGACGACCGGGCGCTGCTTCAGTGCACCGGTGAGTACGCCGGTAGCGCGGGCGGGCTCGCGGCTTCGGTGATGGCGGCGGCGGCCTGCGCCGCATGCTGCGCGGCCAAAGTGGCGCCGAGGCGGCGGCATTCGCCCTCGACATATTCCAGCATCATCCGCAGGGCAGCGCGATCGGCGGTCGCGGCTTCCGGCATCGACTGGGTTCCAACATCAGGCATGGGCAAGTCCTTTTCGCACTGCACGAACATTTCGTTAAAAGAAGCATGTTGCGGTGTTTGCTGTAAGTGCCCTTTCACCGATTGGGAACAAATGTGATGTCGGTGCACGGCTCAGCGGCGTCGACAGGGCTGGATGCGATGGCGTCCACAAAGCATGGCATGGCCACGCGCGACAATTTCGCGGCGCAGCATGACGGTTACCGCTTGCGGCCATAGGCGCGAACGGGTCTAGGGTTGCGCATAGATGCAGGGAGGCTGGGACATGACACGTGTTGCACTCGTCACAGGCGGACAGCGCGGTATCGGTGCCGCGATCAGTGAGGGCTTGCAGGCGGCCGGGCGTAAGGTTGTCGCGTCCTACGCCGGCAACGTAGCCGCAGCGGCGGCCTTCACCGAACGCACCGGCATCCCTTGCGTGAAGTTCGACGTTTCCGATTTCGCGGCCGTCGAAGCCTCGGTCAAGGCGATCGAAGCCGAGCATGGGCCGATCGAGATCCTGGTGAACAATGCCGGCATCACGCGCGACGCGATGATGCGCAAGCTCACGCGGCAGATGTGGGACGACGTGATCGATACCAACCTCGGCTCCTGCTACAACACCTGCAAGGTCGTGTGGGACGGTATGGCGGCGCGGAAGTTTGGGCGCATCGTCAATATCGGCTCGGTCAACGGCCAGGCGGGGCAGCTTGGCCAGGTGAACTACGCCGCCGCGAAGTCGGGCATCCACGGTTTCACCAAGGCGCTCGCCCAGGAAGGGGCGCGCAACCAGATCACGGTGAACGCCATCGCACCGGGCTATGTGGATACCGAGATGGTGCGCGCGGTGCCGGCGGATGTGCTGGAGAAGATCATTGCGCGCATCCCGCGCGGACGCCTTGGCACCGCAGAGGATATCGCGCGCGGCGTGGTGTTCCTCACGGCCGACGAGGCGGATTTCATCACCGGGTCCACGCTGTCGATCAATGGCGGGCAGCACATGTACTGACGCTGCCGCGCGGGGTTCCGCGCGACAGGCTGCGGTACTGATGTGCGGTTGACGGGGAGCGCGGCGGATGGGCTATGCGGTGATGGCGTTCGACGGGCCAGACCCGGCGAAGCGGGCGGCGGCGCGGGACCGACACCTCGCCGTGATCACGGCCTGGGCGGCGGAGGGGCGGCTCGCGCTTGGCGTGCCGCTGTTCGATACGTCCTTCAAGCCCGTGGCGTCCCTGATGATTCTCTCGGTGCCGGACCGCGCCGGGCTCGACGCCTACCTCACCGAGGAGCCTTTCGCGGCCGAGGGTGTGTGGGAGCGGGTCGAAGCGATGCCTTTTCGCATCGCGGCGCTGCCCTACCGGCCGCTGCCCTCGGGCCCCGCATCCGCCACGCGCACGCACACGATCACGATCGCCCGTGATGCGCGGGATTCCGGGGCGGCTGCGCGACGGGAAGCGGCCCGCCCGGCGCATATCGACCGGGTGATAGGTTGGGCGAAAGCCGGAACATTGGTTCTGGGTGGCGCCATCCTGGACGTCGGCGAAGCGGCGATGATCGGCTCCATCGCCATCACCGCCCATGCCTCGGATGCCGAGGCGGAAGCCGCCTGGGCCGAGGACCCCTATGTGACCGGCGGCGTGTGGCGGGACGTGCAGCGCTGGGGCACGCGCTTCGCGCCCCTGCCCTACCACCCCCTGCCAGGTACTGCGGCCTGACCTCAGCCGAAGCGCACGCCGTCTTCATGATGCGTGTCGTCGCGCGCCCGGCGCATCCGCTCGTCGAGGACAGCGAGGCCGATGCTTGCAGCCATGCCCAGAGCAAAGGTGATGACGCCAGCGATACCGCCGATCATCCACCCCGCGGCCGCCCAGATCATCGAGGTGACGACGCCCGGGAGCAGGATGTGGAAGCGCGCCATGCGCTCCGTCACCTGATGCAGCAGCCATTGCATCGCCAGCGCGAGGAAAAGCACGAACGGGACAAGGTGATCGGCAAAAAGAACCGATTCGAATTCAGCAGCGGGGTCCATGATGGCCTCCGGTTTTCTGTTCAGACAATGAGATCATATACACCTTGGGTTGCGGAGACGGGCATGAAAGACCCGCAATGCTGCACCGCGTCCCACACGACTCCGCGAGCATCACAATGATTGCCCAACGCGCGACGCTCGCTGGCATCGGCGCGTTGGTACTTTGGGCCTTCCTGGCCGTGCTTAGCCGTTTCACGGCGCCGCTGCCGCCCCTGCAGGTCACCGCGCTGGGGTTCGCCATTGGCGGCGGCCTCGCGCTCGCCGTGGTGCTGTGGCGGGGGCGGGCGGGGGCGCTGGTGCAGCCGCCGCTGGCCTGGGCGCATGGGGTGGGCGGGCTGTTCGGCTACCATGCGCTGTATTTCGCGGCACTCGCCTGGGCGCCGCCGGTCGAGGCCAACCTGCTCAACTACCTGTGGCCGTTGCTGATCGTGGTCTTCGCGGCCCCCGTGCTGGGGATGCCGCTCGGCGCGCGCCGGCTGCTGGGCGTGGGGATGGGGTTTGCCGGCTGCGTGCTGGTGGCGGGCGGCGGGGCCGGCTTCGCGACGCCCGGTGCCCTGCCCGGCTTTGCCGCGGCCATCGGCTGCGCCGTGGTCTGGGCGCTGTATTCGGTGACGTCGCGGCGGATGGCGGCGGTGCCGACCGAGGCCGTCGCGGGCTTCTGCCTG
>JBKJNV010000469.1:0-5547 GCA_046593435.1 Roseomonas sp. | reverse complement strand
AGCCGGTATTCCCGAAGACGATCCACGCAACCCCGCCACCATTGCCGACAACGTGGGCGACAATGTTGGCGACTGCGCCGGTATGGCGGGCGACCTGTTCGAGACCTATGCCGTGACCATGGTCGCCACCATGGTGCTGGCCGCGATCAGCTTCGGCGCCGATGGCACGCGCATGGTCCAGGGCATGCTCTACCCGCTGGCCATTGGCGGTGTCTGCGTCGTGACCTCCATCGTCGGCACCTATTTCGTGAAGCTGCCGGCGAACCAGTCGATCATGGGCGCGATGTATCGCGGCTTCATCGTCACCGGCGTGCTGTCCCTGGTGGCGATCCTGCCGCTGACCTTCCTGATGTGGGGATTCGGATCGATCACCGCGGGCGGCGTAACGTTTGGCGCCATGGCATTGTTCTGGTGCGCCTGTGTGGGCTTGGCGGTCACGGCCGCCATCATCTGGATCACCGAATACTACACCGGCACCAACTACCGCCCGGTGCAGGCGATCGCGGAGAGCTCGGTGACGGGGCATGGCACCAACGTGATCCGCGGCCTGGCCGTCAGCATGGAGAGCACGGCAGTCCCCGCGCTCATCATCATCGCGGGCGTGCTGACCACCTACAACCTCGCGGGCCTGTACGGCATCGCGGTGGCGGTGACGTCGATGCTCGCGGTGGCGGGCTATGTGGTGGCACTCGATGCCTTCGGCCCGGTCACGGACAATGCTGGTGGCATCGCCGAGATGGCGGGGCTGCCCAAGGAAATCCGCCAGACGACGGATGCCCTGGACGCGGTCGGCAACACCACCAAGGCGGTGACCAAGGGCTATGCGATCGGCTCGGCCGGCCTCGGCGCGCTGGTGCTGTTCGCGGCCTATACGCAGGACCTGCAATACTTCGCCGCCAATGCCACCACCTACCCGTACTTCGCCGGCCTTGGGAACCTGACCTTCTCGCTGGCCGACCCCTACGTGGTGGTGGGCCTGCTGTTCGGCGGGATGCTGCCCTTCCTGTTTGGTGGGATGGCGATGACGGCAGTCGGCCGCGCCGCGATGGCGGTGGTCGAGGAAGTGCGCCGGCAGTTCCGCGAAAAGCCGGGCATCATGGCCGGCACCGAAAAGCCGGACTATGCGCGCGCGGTGGACCTGCTGACCAAGGCCGCCATCAAGGAGATGATCATCCCCTCGCTGCTGCCGGTTCTCGCACCTCTGGTGGTGTATTTCGGCATCGCGGCAATCGGCGGGAAGGCGGCCGGCTTCTCCGCCCTGGGCGCGATGCTGCTCGGCGTGATCGTCACCGGCTTCTTCGTCGCGGTCTCCATGACCACCGGCGGCGGTGCCTGGGACAATGCGAAGAAATACATCGAGGACGGGCATCACGGCGGCAAGGGGTCTGATGCGCATAAGGCCGCCGTGACCGGCGATACTGTGGGTGATCCCTACAAGGACACCGCCGGCCCGGCGGTGAACCCGATGATCAAGATTACCAACATCGTGGCGTTGCTGTTGCTGGCGATGTTGGCGCAGAGCTGAGGAAGGCCGGGAGAAGGAATTCTCCCGGACCCTCTTCTTTTGTTTTTGGTTATTGGTGCCGGCTGG
Source organism: Roseomonas sp. (assembly GCA_046593435.1). GTDB lineage: Bacteria > Pseudomonadota > Alphaproteobacteria > Acetobacterales > Acetobacteraceae > Plastoroseomonas. Next base: position 3,956 of record JBKJNV010000469.1, on the reverse strand, counting down.
GTGGGCCGGCGCCGTCTTCATTGAAGTCCTTTGTCAGGTAGATGCGGGCCACGCCTTCCGGCCCGCAGGGGACCTCGCCCAGGATGCGCCAGCCGAGGCGAAGGTAGAATCCGGGCGCCTGGAACGAGATCGTGTCCACCACGCCGCCGCCGCATCCGCTTCGTCCGAGACGGTGATGGTCGGATTCATCTCGGTTTCCCCTGCCGTTCTCCCCCTTGAACTCAAAAATAAAAGATAGGGGGTCCGGGGGAAATTCTTTTCCCCCGCCGCTTCCTATATGAACAACGCATGCGGCGCCTCCTTGCCTTCCTCCTCCTGCTGACGATCCCCGCTTTCGCGGCTGAATCCCCGCGTGCGCGCGTGACCCTGGTCCCCGAGGCCGCGTCCATCGCCCCTGGCGTGCCCTTCCGCCTGGCCCTGCGGCAGGAACTCGCGCCCGGCTGGCACACCTACTGGAGCAACGCCGGCGATGCCGGCGCCCCGCCCGAGGTGACCCTGACCATGCCCGAGGGTGCGACCGCCGCGCCCATGCAATTTCCCGCACCCACCCGCATCCCCTACCCGCCGCTGGTCAATTTCGGCTATGTGGGCGAGGCGATCTTCACCATCGCCGTTACGCCGCCGCCCACACTGCGCCCCGGCGACAGCTTCGCGATCGAGGCCGCGGCCACCTGGCTCGTCTGCCGCGAGGTCTGCATCCCCGAGGAAGGCCGCTTCACCCTGGCCCTGCCGGTCGAGGCCGCCCCGCGCCGCGATGCCGCGGCCACGGCCCTGTTCGCCCGCGCCGATGCCGCCATGCCCCGCTCTGGCCCCTTCGCCATGCGCATCGGCTTCGACGCGCGGGCCGGCGCCATCGAGGTCTCAGGCCCCGGCCTCGGGCGGGACACGGTGCGAGAGGCATTCTTTTTCCCCGAAGCGCAGGGCATCATCGACAACACTGCGGCGCAACCACTCAGCCTGCGCGAGGGTGCGCTGGTCCTTGGCCTCCGCCGCGCCGGGGCGGAGCCGCTGCCCGCCACCATCGCTGGCGTCCTCGCCATCACCGATGCCGGGGGGCAGCGCAGCGCCTTTGCCATCGCCGCCGCACCCGGTGCCGTGCCCGCCGGCGCGATGCCCGCGATCTGGCCAGCGCTGGGCCTCGCGCTGCTCGGTGGGCTGATCCTCAACCTGATGCCCTGCGTCTTTCCGGTCCTCGCCATGAAGGCGCTGGGCCTCGCCCGGATGTCCGGCGCGGCGCAGGGCGCGGTGCGCGCCCATGCGGCCAGCATGGCCGGCGGCGTGGTCGTGTCCTTCCTCGCCCTCGGCGCGGTGCTGGTCGCGATGCGCGCGGCCGGCGGGATCGCGGGGTGGGGGTTCCAGTTCACCTCGCCGGTCTTCGTGGCGGCGATGGCCTGGCTGATCTTCGCAGTCGGGCTGAACCTCGCCGGCGTTTTCGCGGTGGGCGGTCCGGTCGGGGCCGGTGGCGCGCTCGCCGCCAGGCCTGGGCATGGCGGCGCCTTCTTCACCGGTGTGCTCGCCGTGCTGGTGGCCACGCCCTGCACCGCGCCCTTCATGGCAACCGCCATCGCCGCCGGGCTGGCGATGCCGCCCGCCCTGGGGCTCGCGGTGTTCGGCGCCATGGGTGTGGGCATGGCGCTGCCCTACCTGCTGCTGGCCGCGGCACCCGGCCTCGCGCGCCGCCTGCCGCGCCCCGGCGCCTGGATGGAGCGGCTGCGCCAGGCGCTCGCCTTCCCGATGTTCGCCACCGCCGCCTGGCTGGTCTGGGTGCTGTCAGAGCAGCTTGGCTCCACGGGCGTGTTCTGGGCGCTGGCGGGTGCGGTGCTGATCGGCTTCGGCGCCTGGGCGCTCGGTGTCGCGCAGGCCAGCGGCTGGCGCTTCGGCCGCGCGCTCGCCGGTGCCATGGCGCTCGGCGCGCTCGCGATGCTGCCCGTGCTCGCCGCCGCGCCGCCCGCCATCGCGGACCCGGTGGGCGAGGCCTGGTCCGAGGCGCGCCTCGCGGCGCTGCGCGCGGAAGGCCGCCCGGTCTTCGTCAACATGACCGCCGCCTGGTGCATCACCTGCAAGGTGAATGAGCGCATGGCGCTGGACAGTGATGCGGTACGCCGCGCCTTCACCGAGCGCGGCATCGTGGAACTCACCGGCGACTGGACGCGCGGCGGTGCCGCCATCTCCGTCTTCCTCCGCGCCCAGGGCCATGATGGCGTGCCGCTGTACCTGTTCTACCCCGCGGGCGGTGCCGCGCCGCGCGTGCTGCCGCAGATCCTCACCGAGAGCATCGTGCTGCGCGCCACCGAATAGGCCCACATGCAACCCGCCCCGCCTCTGCGCCGTTGCCATCGTGCAACTCTCAGCGAGGCGACCATGATCCGGATGACGATGCTGTTCCTCGCGATGGCCGCGCCGGCCGTGGTGCAGGCTCAGGTGCCTCCACCGCAGGCGCTACCCTCCGCGCCGCATTCGCAGCCCACGCCCGAGGCCGGCGGCCGGCAGCCCGGCCACCCCGGCGCGCGCGATGTCGGCCCCGCCACGCAGCCGCCGCAAACCGAAAGCCCGCAATCCATCAACCGCGGCACGGATGGCTCGGCGGCCGGCCAGCAATTGCCCGGTGCCACCGGCGTCACGCCACAGGGGATGATGGGCACCTCGACCGCAGGCGCGCGCAATCCCGATGTCCCGGTCGGCGGCCAGCCGCCGCAGAGCTCCCCGAATTCCGATGTGCCGGTCGTCACTCCCGCGCCGCAGGCTGCCGCACCGCCGCAGGGCACGGTGAGCGCGGATGCCCCCGTCGTCGCGCCGAGCACGCCGCCCGCCCCTGGCCGGTGACCGGCTCGGTGGCCTCGCTTGACGCGCCAATGCCTTCCGCCTAAGCCTTTCGCACGCTGCAACGGCGAGGCGCCTGCCCCGCCGCCCAAAACCTCCCTCCTTCTTCCTTTCGGGACAAAGCCGTGGCCCCCCGGGCATCACGGCGCTGCGCTGGCACAGTCCGCGCGGCATGGCCCACCCCCCACACACGCCGGACGCATCGCGACCCATGCACCTTTCCGAACTCAAGGCAAAAACCCCCGCCGACCTGCTCCTGTTTGCGGAAAACCTGCAGATCGAGAACGCGTCTTCCCTGCGCAAGCAGGACATGATGTTCGCGATTCTCAAGCAACTGGCCGAGAATGAGCAGGCCATCTTCGGCGACGGGACGCTCGAAATCCTGCCCGATGGCTTCGGCTATCTGCGCAGCCCGCAGGCGAATTTCCTGCCTGGCCCGGACGACATCTACATCTCCCCCGCCCAGGTGCGCCGCTTCGGCCTGCGCACCGGCGATACCGTCGAGGGCCAGATCCGCGCACCCAAGGATGGCGAGCGCTACTTCGCCCTGCTCAAGGTGAACGCGATCAACTTCGAGCCACCCGAGGCGCTGCGTCACCGCATCAACTTCGACAACCTCACGCCGCTGTATCCGACGCGCCGGCTGAAGATGGAAAACGCCGAGGCCGAGGCCGTCGCGAAGGGTCCGCAGAAGGATTATACCCACCGCGTCATCGACCTGGTCTCGCCGATCGGCATGGGGCAGCGCGCGCTGATCGTCGCCCCGCCGCGCACCGGCAAGACGGTGATGCTGCAGAACATCGCCAAGTCCATCTCCGCCAACCACCCCGAGGTCTTCCTCATCGTCCTGCTCATCGATGAGCGGCCGGAGGAAGTGACCGACATGGCCCGCACCGTGCGCGGCGAAGTCGTCGCCTCGACCTTCGACGAGCCGGCAACGCGCCACGTCCAGGTGACCGAGATGGTGCTGGAAAAGGCCAAGCGCCTGGTCGAGCACAAGCGCGACGTGGTGATCCTGCTCGACTCCATCACCCGGCTGGCGCGGGCGCACAACACCGAGGCCCCGTCCGGCGGGCGGCTGCTCTCCGGCGGCCTCGACTCCAACGCCATGCAGAAGCCGAAACGCTTCTTCGGGG
>JBKJNV010000398.1:0-2852 GCA_046593435.1 Roseomonas sp. | reverse complement strand
GCGCTGCGCACCCCTGGCCCGAAGCTGACGCCCACCACCATCGCGGAAATCGAGTTCATCCTGGCCCGGCTCGGCGCGTGCGACCCGGCGTCGCGTCTGTGACGCGCGGCAGCGAGGGCGCGTCTGTGACGCGCGGCAGCGAGGGCGCGTCTATGACGCGCGGCGAAGGGGGGCGGCTGTGATGCGCCGCGAGGTCCGCCGCGTCGCCGTCATCGGCGCAGGCACCATCGGGGCGAGCTGGACCGCCTGGTTCCTCTCGCGGGGAATTGAGGTGGTGGCATCCGACCCCTCTCCGGGTGCGCCGGCGCTGATCCGGCGCATGGTGGAGAATGCCTGGCCGGGCCTCGCCCAGCTGGGTGCCCTGCCCGGCGCCGACCCGAGCAACTGGCGCTTCGAGCCGGACCCGGCGCGCGCCGTCGAGGGTGCGGATTTCGTGCAGGAAAGCGCGCCCGAGCGGCTGGACGTGAAGCAGCCGCTGCTCGCCGCCATCGACGCCGTCCTGGCGGCTGATGTCGTCATCGCCTCATCCACCTCGGGCCTGCTCGCCTCGCAACTCTCGGCCGGCTGCGCGCACCCCGAGCGGGTGGTGATCGGCCACCCGTTCAACCCGCCGCATCTGATCCCGCTGGTCGAGGTGGTGGGTGGTGCCAAGGCGAGCCCCGAGGCCGTCGCGGCTGCGATGGATTTCTATCGCGCCATCGGCAAGCACCCCATCGCGCTGGCCAAGGAGGTGCCGGGCCATCTCGCCAACCGCCTGCAGGCAGCGCTATGGCGCGAAGCCGTGCACCTGGTCGCCGAAGGTGTCGCCACCGTCGCCGATGTCGACGCCGCCATCAGCGAGGGCCCCGGCCTGCGCTGGGCACTGATGGGCCCGCACCTCACCTTCCACCTGGCCGGCGGGGAAGGGGGCATGCAGCACTTCCTCAACCACCTGCTGCCGGCCATGCGCGGCTGGTGGGAAGACCTCGGCCGCCCGGATGTGGATGCCGCGCTTGGCGCCGCGCTGGTCGCGGGCGTGGCGGAGGAAGCCGGCGGCCGCGACGTGCGCGCGCTGGCCGCGGCCCGGGACGCCGCGCTGCTGCGCATCCTGGCTGCGCGCCCGCCGCCCGAGGGCAGCTGACCGGCGCGCTCGCCGCCTGAGGACAGAATCTCCGGCGCGCCTTCGCGCGCCGCAAGCGCGACCGCCGCTCGTGCGGCGAAGGGCAAGCGCGCGGAGCACGCGCCCGCCGTCTGAGGGGACGAAGATTACGCGCGGAGCGCGCGCGCGCGCCGTCCCGGAGCTTCGGCGCGCCTTCGCGCGCCGCGAGCGCGAATGCGCGAACGCCGCGAGTGCGGCGAAAGGCAAGCGCGCGGAGCGCGCGCCCGCCGTCTGAGGTCACAAAAAAAGCTTGATCCAAAGGCGGCCAAAAGGCCGCCGTCGCATCAAGCGATATTGTGGCCGCGCAGCACGTGGCCGAAGCCGGTCTTGCGCATCATCCCGTACATCCAGCGCTGCCGCACCTGATTGAATTGATCGAGCGTCATCCGGCTGTTCGGCAGGTTTTCCGGATCATGGTAGATGATCTCGGTCTCGCGCTTCCCGATGCCGATCAGCACCGAGGCATGCCCATAAGTCCGCCCGCGCAAGGTCTTGCGCCAGTAGAAAAACACCGGCCCGTAGCGGCGCAGCAACTGGTCCACCTGCAACCCGCCGAAATTGTAATTGGCCCGCGCGCAATTGCTCACCGCTTCGAGCTGCTCACGCTCGGCCAGCAGCACGTGTTCGGACTGCCCGCCATGATAGGTGTTCATGATGGCGCGCGCATCGGCGGACCCGGTCGCGAAATGCCCCTGGAACCCCAGCCGCGCGCGCACCTCCGCCGGCAGGTTGCCACTGTACAGCTCCGGCACCCCAAGCCGCGGCCCGGCTTCGAAATACCAGCCCACCATGTTCACCGATGCATACCAGCACCCGGTCGGGTCATTGAGCACGCTGCTCTGTCCCGGCCGCATCAGCTGGTTCGCAAAAGGGACGTCCAGATAAATGCCCATAATCGCCCCAGTATCGCACCGGTCCGCATGCGAATCAAACGATACCCGCACCCGCATACCGCGCAACCGAGAGGTCTGCACTGTCAATTTCGGGCACCCGCCCACTCACCAGGTCGGCCAGCAGCCGCCCCGACCCGCAAGCCATCGTCCAGCCCAGCGTGCCGTGCCCCGTGTTCAGATGCAGGTTCGCATATCGCGTCCCCCCCACAATAGGCGTCCCATCCGGCGTCATGGGGCGAAGACCGGTCCAAAACTGCGCCTCTTCCGGATCACCCCCGCGCGGAAACAAATCCATCAGAGACCGCACCAGCGTCGCCCGCCTTGGCCCCCGCAACCGTGTCGAGAACCCCGCCAGCTCCGCCGTCCCCCCCACCCGGATCCTGTCCCCCAGCCGCGTGATGGCCACCTTGAAGCTCTCATCCATCACGGTCGACACCGGCGCCCCATCCTCATCGCGCACCGGCAGCGTCAGCGAATACCCCTTCACCGGATAGACCGGGATCCGCACCCCGATCGTCTTCGCCAACGCCGTCGAGAAACTCCCCAACGCCAGCACATAATGATCCCCCACCACCTCCCCGCCCGAGGTCACCACCCCACTCACCCGCCCCCCACTCACCCCAATCCGCTCAATCACCTCGCCGTGCCGAAACACCACCCCCCGCTCGGCCGCCATCACCGCCAACCGCTGCGTGAACAGATACGCATCCCCCGTCTCATCCTGCAGCAGCCGCAACCCGCCCACGAAGCTGCCCGCCACATGCTTCAGCGCCGGCTCCTGATCGATGCACCCCGCCGGGTCCAACACATCGAACGGCATC
>JBKJNV010000277.1:0-6004 GCA_046593435.1 Roseomonas sp. | reverse complement strand
GGTCATGGTCTGGCTGGCGGGCCGGGTTTCGAGCGGGCCGGTGCCGGAGAGCATGGCCTGGGTTTCGATGGCCACGCGGATTTTCGCGAAGGCCGGCAGGTATTCGGCGACCGGGTCGGAGGCCAGCAGGCGGCCCTCCTGCATCAGCGACAGGGCGGTGGCGCCGGTGATGGGTTTGGTCATCGACGCGATGGCGAAGATCGCATCGGCGGGCATGGGGCGGCCGCTTTCGGGGTCCAGCGCGCCATGGGAAGCGGCATGGACCAGCTTGCCGTGCCGCGCGATGGCGATGACGCAGCCGGGCAGGCGGCGCGCCTCGATCTCGCGATCGAGTGCGGCACCGAGGCGGGCGAGGCGGGTGGGGGAGATGCCCTGGGAGGCCGGAGAGGCCTCGGGCAGCGGTGGGTTGGCGAAGGCGAGGGTTGCCATGGGGGGGGCTCCTGATGCAGCGGGGTCGGGCTGCGGCGGTCGGAGCTTGGCGCGAAACCGGGGCGGCATCCAGTGATGGCGCGGGCGGGTGAGTGGGGCCGGCACGGACTGCGGACTCATGGGCCGCCAACATGACCTCGCTTGCCTATGATGTGGGGCGCTTGGAGGCGCGGCTGCTGCACGCCGGAGGTGCGGTCGCGGTCTTCGCCTGCACGCTCGACAATACCGTGCAACTAGCCGAGCATAGGGGCCGGTTACCGGAGTATATTGACGTGCATCGCTGCCGTTTTTTGGGCTCAAGCTTTTGGCTGCTGATCGAGGATCTGCGCGCCATCGGCATGACGACGCTGCGCAAGGCGGCCTTCCGGCACCATGGCGCACATGAGTTCTTTATCGCCCGGTTGCCCAATGGGCCGGGGCCGGACCGGGTTGCGCTTGCTGGGCTCATCGCGGATGACATCACGATGCGGCGGATTTGAGCGCAAGGATGCAGTGTGAGGGGGCAGGGGAGGCGACGACGCTGGATGCAGCGCATGGCCTAATGGCGTCAGGCGCTTTCGAGGCGGCGGCCGATGCCTACGCCACCTTGGCCGGCGCGAGCCCGCTTGATTCCGATCTGCCGGCCTTCCAGGCCATGGCCCTGGCCAAGTCCGGCGCTGTGGATGTCGCGGAGGCGGTGATCGCGCCCGCGCTCAGCCTGCGGCTGAAGAACATCGTGCCGCTCGTCATCGCTGCCGAGATCGCGACGCTGCGGGCGGACTGGCCCAATGCCGCGTCGCGTTGGCGCCGGGTCGCGGCGGGCAACGCGCGAAGTTACATGCGCTGGATGCGCTTCGAGCCCCGGCCAGAGCCCGTTACCCCTTGGCTGCGTCATATCGAGGCGCTCGACCACCAGGGCGATCCCGCCGCCGTTGAGTCGGCATGGCTCGAGGCAATGGTGCAGCATCCGGGCAACCCTGCGCTGCAGCGCACCTACACACGCTGGATGCGCCTCGAGGCGCGGCCGGAGCCGGTGACGCCGTGGCTGCGCCATATCGAGGCGCTGTGCCGTGCCGGGCAGGACGCCGCCGCGGAGGCCGCCTGGACCGAGGCGCTGGCGCTGTATCCGGATAGCCTGCCTCTGCTGCGCCTGCCGGCTGATATCGCGACCGAACTTAGCGATCACGCGCGCGCCGGCCAGCATTGGACTACGGCATTGCGACGCTCCGGCCGGCACCCTGCGCTGGTCGCCGCAGCGCTTGCTGCGGCCTGGACGGCAGGGCCGTCGCTGCGCGCAGAAGGACAGCCTGCGACATCGGGTGGCTACTTCGCGCCAAGCGCGGCCGCCCAGGCCTGGAATGGCGAGTTGCGCGGCCAGAGGCCGATGCACTCGTCCCGGTCGATCACCCCGGTGCCGAGCATCGAGATTGTCGAAGGCGCGCTGGTCATGCCGCACATGCCGCAGCCGCCAGACGCACCACCCGGATTCGCCCGCACGATGCGGGGCGGCGTATTCGACGCCGAAGGCCGCATCGTGCCAAACGCGATCCAGCTGGTCCGGCCTCATGTCCCAGACGCCCCCTTCGGACCCCTCGCCGCATTCGAGCCGCTGGCCGGACGTTGGATCTACGCGGCAGGCCACATCTACGCACATATCGGCCACTTCCTGATGGATTGCCTCGGGCGCGTCTGGGCCGCGGAACGCGCCGCCGGCCCTGTGGAGGGGCTGATATTCCTGACAGCCTACCTCCCGACGCATGGGCCGGGCGGCTTCGACTTCCGTTCGCCGGAGCGCAAGATCCAGTTCATGAGCAGCCCCGATGGTTTCGTGGCGAACCTGCTGCGCATATTTGGCGGGATCACCCGGCACCGCGTGGCCATCCGCCCGATGCAGGTGGAGGAGCTTCTGGTTCCAAGCCAGCTGCTCAGCCTGCGACCAAGCGATGCAGCGAGCCACCCGCTGTTCCGCGCCTTTATCCATCGCCGCGTGCAGGCGATCTGCGAGGCGCCAGGCCCTGCGACCCCGGCTCGGCTCTACATCTCCCGCGCGCGGCTGCGAGAGGATCGCGGCCCGCTATTGCATGAAGAAGCGCTGGAGCGCTGCTTGGAAGCCGAGGGCTACGCGATCATTTACCCGGAGGCGCTGTCGCTGGACGAACAACTGCGTCTGTACTGGAACGCGACCCACATTATCACGGCCACCGGCACCGCAGCGCATATCGCGGCACTCGCGATGCGCGGACACCAGCAGGTCGTGCTACTGAAGCGGAACCCGAGCCAAAATGGCCTGTTCGATGACCAGCTTCGCGCAATGGGGGCCGCACGTGTCATCTGGATCGACGCCGTCTCCGGGCATTTCGAGGATCGCGCACCGGATGCGCCACGCTTCCGTGTCTATCGTGCGCCGCATGCGTTGGATGTCGGGCGCGCCATGGCGGGACTGCATGCCGCCGGCTTCGTGGATCAGGCCGTGAATGGCCCGAATTCGACGGCGAACGCTGCAGCGATGGAGGCATTTCTTGACCGCCTGCGTCGCTTTTCTCCGGCCAGCAAGTGGGTCTTCGTCTCTCGCACCGGATGATCTGACGGTACCCCCGCCCGCATTGGTTGCGCCACCGGCTGCCTTAAGTTACCACCGATCGGCGCAGCGCGGGCGCCGGTGCAGCGGTGATGGCAGCGCCTCGTGTCGCCCAGCGCGACCCTTCAGGGCAAAGGTGCGGATGTGAAGGCTGTCATCCTCGCGGGCGGATTCGGGACGCGGATGTCGGAGGATACCGACGCGCGGCCCAAGCCAATGATCGAGATCGGCGGCAAGCCGATGCTGTGGCACATCATGAAGATCTATGCCCATCACGGCGTGACGGAATTCGTCATCTGCCTTGGCTACAAGGGCTACATGATCAAGGAGTTCTTCGTGAACTTCCACAACCACGTCTCCGACCTCACTGTCGATACCCGCACCGGCGAGGTGGAAATTCACCGGCGCGGCCAGGAATCCTGGCGCGTCACCATGGTTGAGACCGGGCTTGAGACGATGACCGGCGGGCGCCTGAAGCGCATCCGCGACTATGTCGCGGGCGAGGCGGAATTCTTCATGACCTATGGCGATGGCGTCGCCGCGATCGACCTGCACGCGCTGCTCGCGCATCACCGCGGGCAGGGGCGGGATGCGACGGTGACGGCGGTGCGGCCGCCGGGGCGCTTCGGGGCGCTCGAGATCGATGGCGGGCGGGTGGATCGCTTCACCGAGAAGCCGCAGGGCGATGGCAGCTACATCAATGGCGGCTTCTTTGTCCTCAAGCCCGCGGTGCTCGACCGCGTGGCCGATGACACCACGGTGTGGGAACAGGCGCCGATGCAGGGCCTCGCGCGGGACGGGCAGCTTTCCGCCTTCCATCATCATGGCTTCTGGCAGCCGATGGACACGCTGCGCGAGAAGCGGATGCTGGAAGACCTCTGGGCCTCCGGCCGCGCGCCGTGGAAGCTATGGGCGTGAGCGAATTCTGGGCCGGGCGGCGGGTGCTGCTGACCGGGCATACCGGCTTCAAGGGCGCCTGGCTCGCGCTGTGGCTGGCGCAGATGGGGGCACGCGTCACCGGATTTGCGCTGCCACCGCCGTCTGAGCCATCGCTGTATGCGCTCGGCTGCGGCGGCGTGCTGGAGGATGACATCATCGGTGATTTGCGTGACGCGGCCGCGGTGGATGCGGCCTATGCACGCGCGAGGCCGGAGGTGGTCTTCCACCTGGCAGCCCAGGCGTTGGTGCGGCCCTCCTTCGCCGATCCGGTCGCGACCTATGCGACGAATGTGATGGGCACGGCACATGTGTTGGATGCGGCGCGCCGGCAGGGTGGCGTGGCCGCGTTGGTCGTCGTCACCTCGGACAAGGCCTATGAGAATCGCGAATGGCACTGGGCCTATCGCGAGGATGAGGCGATGGGCGGGCATGATCCCTACAGCAGCTCCAAGGGTTGCGCGGAGCTGGTGACCGCGGCCTTCCGCCGCTCCTACTTCGCGGCGGATGGGCACGCGACGGCGGTGGCGACCGCCCGCGCCGGCAATGTGGTGGGCGGCGGCGACTGGGCCGCCGATCGCGTGGTGTCCGACTGCATCCGCGCCTTCCTTGCCGGCCAGAAGGTCACGCTGCGCAGCCCGGGTGCGACGCGCCCCTGGCAGCATGTGCTGGAGCCGCTGGCAGGATACCTCGCGCTCGCCGAGCGGCTGGCCCTGGGCGAGGATCGCGCACGCTTCGCGGAAGCATGGAATTTCGGGCCCGCGGAGGCCGATGCGGTGCCGGTGGGTGAACTGGTTGCGACACTCGCGCGTCTGTGGGGTGGCGATGTGGGCTGGGAGCTCGACGCCCGGCCGCAGCCGCATGAGGCACACTTCCTCAAGGTCGATGCATCGAAGGCGCGCGCGCTGCTTGGCTGGCGACCCTGCCTGGGCCTCGCTGATGCGCTGGAATGGACCGTCGACTGGTATCGTCGGCAGGCGCGCGGCGAGGATGCGCGCGCTTTGTGCCTGGACCAGATCGCCCGGTATCGCGCCCGCCAGGCGATGGTCGAACGCGGATGAAGCCCCCGGCCTGCCGCGCCTGTGGCGCGCTGCTGACCCGCAGTTTCGTCGATCTGGGGATGTCGCCGCTGGCCAATTCCTTCGTGCCGCTGGCGCGCGCGGAGGAGGGCGAGACCTTCTACCCGCTGCACGCCAAGGTCTGCGAGGCGTGCCACCTGGTGCAGCTGGCCGAATTCGAGGAGCCGAAGAAGATCTTTTCGGATGAGTACGCCTATTTCTCATCCTTCTCGGTGAGTTGGCTCGCGCATGCGGAACGCTACTGCGCGGCGATGACGGCGCGCTTCGGCCTGGGGCCGGACGCGCATGTGGCCGAAGTCGCGAGCAATGACGGCTACCTGCTGCAATATTTTTTGCGCGACGGGCTGCGCGTGACGGGGATTGAACCAGCAGGAAATTGCGCGGCTGCGGCCCAGGCGCGCGGCGTGCACACCGAGGTGATGTTCTTCGGCACCCAGACCGGGCGCGAGATCGCGGCGCGGCGCGGCCAGGCGGCGCTGATCGCGGCGAACAACGTCCTGGCGCATGTGCCCGACATCCATGATTTCCTGGGCGGCTTCCGCGAGATGCTGTTGCCCGAGGGTGTGGCCACCTTCGAATTCCCGCATCTGCTCAGCCTGATGCGGCACGACCAGTTCGACACGATCTATCACGAGCATTTTTCCTACCTGGCCCTGGGGCCGGTGGCGAAGGTGCTGGCGGCGCAGCGCCTGCGCGTCTTCGACGTGGAGCGGCTGCCAACGCATGGCGGTTCGCTGCGGCTGTTCGTCTGCCAGGCCGGCGCGACCCATGCCGAGACACCGGCCGTCGCGGCACTCGTGGCGGAGGAGAAGGCGGAGGGGCTGGGTGACCTCGCGCGATACGATGCCTTCGCGCCCAGGGTGGTCGCGATCAAATGCGCGGTGCTGGATTTCCTGATCGCGGCGCGGCGCGAGGGTAAGACCGTTGCGGCCTATGGCGCGGCGGCCAAGGGCAACACGCTGCTGAATTATTGCGGCGTGGGGCCGGAGTTCATCGCTTTCGC
>JBKJNV010000268.1:0-3990 GCA_046593435.1 Roseomonas sp. | reverse complement strand
ATCAAGTTCGCCCGCGCGCGCGGACTACATCAAGTTCGCCCGCGCGCGCGGGCTGTCGAACCGCGCCATCAATTTCGGCCATGCGTTGAAGAACACGCTGGTCCCGGTGATCACCGTGGTGGGGCTGCAATTGGGCGCCATCATTGCCTTCGCCATCGTCACCGAGACGGTGTTCCAGTGGCCGGGGATGGGGCTGCTGTTCATCCAATCCGTGGGGTCGGCCGATATCCCGGTCATGGCAGCCTACCTGCTGCTGGTCGCCTGCCTGTTTGTCACCATCAACCTGATCGTGGACCTGCTCTACTACGCGGTCGATCCGCGACTGCGCGCCGGCCGCGGCAAGGGGCACTGAATTATGGCGAGTGCGCTCGCGCGCCTGCGCGATTCCGATATCTGGTGGTCCTTCACGCGCTCTCCGGTCACGGTCGTCTCGGCGATCGTCGCGCTGGTCTGTGTGGTGAGCGCGGTGGCGGCACCCTTGATTGCGCCGCACAACCCCTTCGACCTTGCGACACTGAACCTGATCGACGCGTTCAAGCCGCCGGCCTGGATCGAGGAGGGCGAGGCGGGCTACCTGCTCGGCACCGATGACCAGGGGCGGGACGTGCTTTCGGCCATCCTGTACGGCGCGCGTATTTCGCTGCTGGTGGGCTTTTCCGCGACCCTGTTCGCGGCCTTCGTGGGGGTCAGCGTCGGTCTGCTCGCGGGCTTCATCGGCGGCACGGTGGATGCGGTGCTGATGCGCATCGCCGATATTCAGCTGACGTTCCCCTCCATCCTTGTGGCATTGCTGGTCGATGGCATTGTCCGTGCCGCGGTTCCGCGGGAGGTGCATGACCAGATCGCGCTGTTTGTCGTGATCGTCGCGATCGGCATCAGCGAATGGCCGAAATTCGCCCGGCCCGTGCGTGGGTCCACCATGGTCGAGCGGAACAAGGAATATGTGCTGGCGGCGCGCGTCATCGGCGTCTCCTCCTTTCGCATCATGCGCGGGCATGTGCTGCCCAATGTGCTGGGGCCGGTGCTGGTGATCGCGACGCTGAACCTCGGCCTTGCCATACTCTCGGAGGCGACGCTGTCCTTCCTGGGCGTCGGCGTGCCGCCGACGCAGCCCTCGCTCGGCACCCTCATCCGCATCGGCAATGACTTCCTGTTCAGCGGCGAGTGGTGGATCACCGTCTTTCCGGGGATTTCGCTGGTGATCATGGTGCTGTCGGTCAACCTGTTGGGGGATTGGCTGCGCGACGCGCTCAATCCCAGGCTCCGCTGATGTCCGCCCTTCTCGAAGTGCGCGACCTGCGCGTGGAATTCCCCACGCGGCGCGGCACGCTGGTCGCACTCGACAGCGTGTCCTTCACGATCGCGCCCGGAGAGGTGCTAGGCGTGGTGGGTGAATCGGGTGCGGGCAAATCCATGACGGGTGCCGCGATCATCGGCCTGCTGGAACCGCCCGGGCGCATCGCCGGGGGGCAGATCCTGTTGCAGGGCAAGCGCATCGACAACCTTCGCTACGAGCAGATGCGGCGCATCCGCGGGCGCGAGATCGGCGCCATCTTCCAGGACCCGCTGACCACGCTCAATCCGCTCTACACCGTGGGCGACCAGCTTATCGAGACCATGGTCACGCATCTGCCAATCACGCCGGCCGAGGCCGCGCGCCGGGCGGTGGAATGGCTCGAACTGGTGGGCATTCCGGCGGCCGCGCAACGTGTGCAAAGCTATCCGCATGAATTTTCGGGCGGGATGCGCCAGCGCGTGGTGATCGCGCTCGCCTTGTGTGCCGAGCCAAAGCTGATCGTCGCCGATGAGCCGACGACCGCGCTCGATGTCTCAATCCAGGCGCAGGTCATCGCGCTGCTCAAGGGGCTGGCCCGGGAGAAGGGCACGGCGATGATGCTGGTGACCCACGACATGGGCGTGATCGCCGAGACGGCAGACCGCGTCGCGGTGATGTATGCCGGCCGCATCGTGGAGATCGGGCCGGTGCGGGAGGTCGTGCAGAACCCGCAGCACCCCTACACCGCCGGCCTCATGGCCTCTATCCCGCCGCTCGATCGGCGGGTGGAGCGTCTCGCGCAGATCGATGGCGCGATGCCGCGGCTTTCGTCCATTCCGCAGGGCTGCGCCTATAATCCGCGCTGCCCGCGCGTGTTCTCGCGTTGCGCGGTGGAGCGGCCGGAACTGCTCGACGCCGGCGCCACCCAGGCGGCGTGCTGGCTGCACGCGAAGGCGATGACCGATGCCTGAGCCCACCCCATTCGTCGAGGCGCGCGACCTCGCGCGGTATTTCGATGTGTCCCGACCGCCGCTGCAACGCCTGCTGGCGCGAGAGGGCAAGCGCACGCTCCGTGCCGTCGATGGCGTGTCCTTCGCGATCCCCAAGGGGACCACGCTGTCGCTGGTGGGTGAGTCCGGGTGTGGGAAATCCACGGTCGCGCGGCTGATCGTGGGGCTGTATCCGCCCACCGCCGGGCGGGTGCTGTTCGATGGGCAGGACCTCCGCCAGGCACGCGCCGCGGCGTCCCAGCGGCGGCGGATGCAGATGATCTTCCAGGACCCTTACGCCAGCCTGAACCCGCGCTGGCGGGTGGCCGATATCGTGGCCGAGCCGATCCGTGCCTTCGGGCTGGAGAAGAATGCGGATGCCGTGCGCGACAAGGTGGGCGCGCTGCTGACACAGGTTGGCCTCTCGCCGCAGGACGGCGTAAAATTTCCGCATGAGTTTTCCGGCGGGCAGCGCCAGCGCATCTCGATCGCGCGGGCGCTGTCGTCAAATCCCGAATTTCTCGTCTGCGATGAGCCGACCAGCGCGCTCGACGTCTCGGTGCAGGCGCAGATCCTGAACCTGATGATGGACCTCCAGCGCCGCCTGGGTCTCACCTACCTGTTCATCAGCCACAACCTGGCCGTGGTGCGGCAGGTGAGCGACACGATCGGCGTGATGTATCTCGGCCGCCTGGTCGAGGTGTCGCCGGCGGAGACGTTGTTCACCGCCCCGCAGCACCCCTACACGCGCGCGCTGATGGAAGCGATCCCCGACATGGCGATGACCGGCCGCGCCCGCACGCCGGTGGGTGGCGAGGTGCCGAGCCCCATCACCCCGCCCTCGGGCTGCGCCTTCCACCCACGCTGCCCGCTGGCCAATGCGCGTTGCCGGACGGAGAGGCCCGAGCTTCTGGCGGTCGGCGCGGCGATGGTCGCCTGCCACGCCGTCCACGATGGCCGCGCCGCGGCGATGCCGGAGGCCGCATGACCTATTGCGTTGGGCTTTTCCTTGATGAAGGGCTGGTGATGTTGTCCGATACCCGGACCAATGCGGGCATCGACCACATCTCCACCTTCTCCAAGATGCATGTCGCCGAGTATCCCGGCGACCGCGTGATCTGCATGCTATCGGCCGGCAATCTCGCGATCAGCCAGGCGGTGTGGAACCGGCTGGAGGAAGGCGTGATGCTGGATGGCTTTCGCCAGACGCTGGGCGGCGTGCCGACCATGTTCCGCGCGGCGCAACTCGCCGGTGCCGCGGTGCGCGAGGTCTATGCGGCCGATGGGCCGACCATGGCGTCGCAGGGCATATCGTTCGATGTGTCGCTGCTGATCGGTGGGCAGATCAAGGGCCATCCGCACCGGCTGTTCCTGATCTACGCGGCGGGCAACTTCATCGAGGCGACGGAAGACACGCCCTTTCTTCAGGTCGGCGAGCACAAGTATGGCAAACCCATCCTGGACCGGGTGGTGCATCACGAGACATCGCTGCTCGATGGCGTGAAGCTTGCGCTCATCAGCATGGATTCCACGCTGCGGTCGAACCTGACCGTGGGCCTGCCGCTGGATCTGATGGTGCTGCGGCGCGATGCGCTGGCGGTGGGCTTTCGCCGCCGCATCACTGAAGATGATCCGTATTTCCGCTCCGTGCGGGAGGGGTGGTCGAACAGCCTGCGCGATGCCTATAGGGCAATGCCGTCCCCCGATTGGGCGGTCTGATACTGG
>JBKJNV010000203.1:0-6392 GCA_046593435.1 Roseomonas sp. | reverse complement strand
GCGGGCCGCCCGGCAAGGCGCTGCCGCGGCGCGAGGACCGGCGGTTGCTGATGGGCCAGGGCAGGTTCCTCGACGACATTGCCGCGCCCCCAGGCTGCCTGCACGCGGTCTTCCTGCGCAGCCCGCATCCGCATGCGCGGATCGCTGCCATCGACACGGCGGAGGCCCGCGCCGTGCCAGGCGTAGCCGCGGTGCTGACCGGCCACGATCTCGGCGCCCTCGTCGCGCCGCTCCGCATGGCGCCGCCCATCGAGGGCCTGCTGCCGATGGACATGCCGGTCCTGCCGACGGAGACCGCGCGCTTCGTCGGCGATCCCGTGGCGCTGGTGCTGGCCGAATCCCGTATCGCGGCCGAGGATGCGGCCGAACGGGTGCAGGTGAAGTGGGACCCGCTGCCCGCCATCGCGAGCATCGCGCAGGCAAAGCGGGCCGCGGCCCTGGTGGATCCCGACGTGCCCGGCAACCGCGTCTCGCGGCAGGGCTTCGCGACGCCAGGCCTCGATGCCGCCTTCGCCCGCGCCGACCGCGTGGTGGAAACGCGCTTCGCACAGCAGCGACAGACGCATGCGCCGCTCGAGCCTCGCGGCGTGCTGGCGATCTGGGATGCGGGGCGGGAACACCTGACCATGCGCGTGGGCACCCAGGCGCCGCATCCCTATCGCAGCGCCATCGCGGCGCGGCTGCGCCTGAAGGAGTTCCAGGTCACGGTCGAGAGCCCCGAGATGGGCGGCGGCTTCGGCCAGAAGATCATCCCGCTGCGCGAGGATCTCTGCGTCGCCGCCGCGTCGCGCCTGCTGAACCGGCCGGTGCGCTGGCGCGAGACCCGCGGAGAGAACCTCACAGCCGCGATGATGGCGCGGCAGGAGACCCTCGTCACCCGCGCCGCCGTCACCACCGATGGCCGCCTTCTGGGGCTGACCTGCGCGATGGAGGTGGATTTCGGCGCCTGGTCCTTCTTCCCCGCCAATTACATGGCCCGGGTTGTCGCGATGATCCTGCCTGGGCCGTACCGCCTGCGCGATTACGGTTACGACGTGCAGGTCTGGCTGACCAACAAATGCCCCTCCGGGCCGATGCGCGCGCCGATGGCCGTCACCTCCTGGGTCATGGAGGGAACGATGGATGCTGTGGCACGCGAACTCGGCCTCGATCCGCTCGAACTGCGGCGGATCAACTCCATCACCGATGCCGACCTGCCCTTCACCACCGCCACCGGCGAGCATTATGACGCGCTGACGCCGTGCGCCACGCTGGACGCGGCGGCGGGTGCGCTCGGCTACGACGCGCTGCGGGCACGCCAAGCGCAGCCGCGCGAAGCGCTGCTCGGCATCGGCCTCTGCACGGTGGTGGAGAGCACCACATACGGGTCGGCCTTCTACCGCGCAGCCGGCATTGCAGGCTCAGGGCATGAGGTGGCGACGATCCGCGTGGAGCCCTCCGGCGCCATCATCGCATCCTGCGGCTTGATGGGTTCCGGCCAGGGCTATGAGACGTCTCTGGCGCAGGCTGCCGCTGCGGGGCTTGGCGCCGCCTTCGACGACCTGGTGATCCAGCTCGGCCACAGCGACATCGCACCCTACGGCATGGGCAGCCGCGGCAGCCGCGGCGCGGCGGCGGGTGGCGGCGCGCTGTACATGGCGGGGCAGCGGCTGAAGGCGAAGGTGCTGGCGATCGCGGCGGCAATGCTGGACCTGAACAGCGCGGCCGGGCTCGACCTGCGCGACGGCGCCGTGCTGCACCGCGTTGACG
Organism: Roseomonas sp.; assembly: GCA_046593435.1. Lineage (GTDB taxonomy): Bacteria > Pseudomonadota > Alphaproteobacteria > Acetobacterales > Acetobacteraceae > Plastoroseomonas. The sequence continues at coordinate 4,643 of JBKJNV010000203.1, read as the reverse complement.
GCACTTGGACCGATACCGGGCTGAGCCTCGCGCAGGGCGCACGCACCGCGCATCTCGATCCGTTGCGCCTGCCGCCAGGGATGGAGCCGGGGTTGCACGCCATCCTCGCCTACGATCCGCCGGCGATGACCTATTCCAACAGCACCCATGCCTGCGCGGTGGAAATCGACCCGGCAACCGGCATGCTGCGGATCCTGCGCCACGTCGTCGCGGAGGATTGCGGCACCCGCATCAACCCACTGATCGTCGCGGGGCAGACGCATGGCGCCACCGCCATGGGATTGTCCGGCGCGATGATGGAGCACGCAGCCTACGCCGAAGACGGCCAGGCGCTGGCCGGCAGCTTCATGGATTATGCCATCGCGCGCGCGGACGACCTGCCGACATTCGAGCTTTCCCACCACGACACGCCCAGCCCCTCCACGCCGGCCGGCATCAAGGGCATGGCGGAGGGCGGGACGATGGGCGGCATCGGCGCGCTGATGAACGCCGTCAACGACGCGCTGGCGCTCGCCGGTGCGCGTCTCGAAAGCGGGCCTGCCACACCGGCGCGCATCTGGGCCGCCCTGCAGGCCGCGAAGGACCCCGCATGAACGACACCCCGCTTCCCCGCATCGGCTTCATGGGCATCGGCATCATGGGCGGGTCCATGGCCGGGCACCTGCAGGCCGCAGGCCATCCGCTGACCGTCGCCAACCGCAGCCGCGGCCCGCGCGTTGACGCGCTGCTGGGCGCCGGTGCCGCCTGGGCGGACACGCCGGCCGCACTCGCTGCGGCGAGCGACATCGTCATCACCATCCTCGGCTTCCCGCAGGACGTCGAGGAGGTCTGGTTTGGAACGGGTGGGCTGCTCGCCGGCGCGAAGCCCGGCACGCTGCTGATCGACATGACGACCTCCTCCCCGCGCCTCGCCCTCCGGCTGGCGGAGGCGAGTGCTGCGAAGGGCTGCGCCGCGATCGACGCACCAGTATCCGGCGGGGAGATCGGTGCGCGCAACGCCGCGCTCTCCATCATGGCCGGCGGGGACACGGCCGCATTCGCACGCGCGCAGCCGGTCTTTGCGCGGATGGGCAAGGCGATCCGCCATATGGGCGGCGCGGGCGCCGGGCAGCACACGAAGATGGCGAACCAGATCGCCATCGCCTCCGCGGTGATGGGCGTGGCGGAGGCGCTGTCCTACGCCCGGCGCGCGGGCCTCGATGGCGACGCCGTTCTGGCGGCACTGGCACCCGGCGCGGCGGGCTCCGTGCAGCTCACCGCGCTCGGGCCGAAGATGCTGGCGGGCGATTTCGCGCCGGGCTTCATGGTGAAGCACTTCCTGAAGGACCTCGGCATCGCCCTGGCCGAAGCGGACGCCATGGGCCTCGCGTTGCCCGGCCTGGCACAATCGCGCAAGCTGTTCGAGCGCATCTCCGCGGAGCTCGGTGGCGATGTGGGAACACAGGCGATCATTGCCGCGTACCGCTGATTGCGGCTGTCCGCCGGAAACCCGCTCGAACAATGTTGGATGCGCTGGGCCTGGACCCGCGCCTGCGTCGCGCAACTGATGCGGCTGTTCGCAGACGAGGCCGGACGCCCGGCAGCGACGCTGCTGATGGAGTGGACCGCCGCGGTCTTCACTGCAACCGCGGACCAGCGGCGCGGCATGGCCCATGTCGTGGCGCAGCACGGGCTCTGGGTGAGCGGTGCATGGCGTGATCGCCTGTCGCTCGCAGGCAGCGTGACCAGTGCGACAGACCGCGGCTACTCAGCGACGGCGTGCCGTTCAGCACAGCCGGTGCCGCCTCCGGCAGCCAGTATGTCACCCCTCGCACGGGGACCGGGTATGGGGCGTGGGTGGGCTGACGTGGCGCTGACAGGCGGGCGCGCTATCGAGAAGACGAAATGAACGCGCCACGCCGAATTCGCCCCACCCGTGGCCAATGCGACTGTAGGGTCATCGTTACCGTCACCGAGTGACGACCGTGGGGCGGGGCAATGCTTGAAGCATCCAACCCAGGGAGGGACGTTCATGCTGTTCAGCATCACCGCGAACTACACCCCGCAGGCCATCAATGCACTGATGGCGAACCCGGACGCGAACCGCGCCGAAGCGATCAAGCGCCTGATCGAGGCGGCCGGCGGCAAGCTGGTCTCCTTCTACAGCACGCAGGCCGAGGGCCCGGGCGTCCTGTTGATCTGTGATCTGCCGGACCTCGCGGCGGCAGCGGCCGTCGGTGGGGTCGCCCTGGCAGGCGGCGCCATCCACAACTACCGCCTCACACGGCTGATGACGCCCGACGAGGTGAAGCCGGTGCGCCAGAAGGCGGCACAGCTCAAGGCAGCCTACGCGCCACCGTCGTAGCACCACCGCGTCCGGAAGGCGGCCGTGTGCCGCCTTCCGCCACGGGCGGGCCTCAGCGGTCAGCCTTGTGTGTCCGGTCGGGTCAGGAGAGTCGGCCGTGCGCATTGCGTTCACGATGGATGATCTCCCGGTCTATCCGCACCTGGCTTTGCCCGAGGGCCACACGCCAGCATCAGTTGCCGAACGCATCATCGCCGGCCTCGACCGCCACAAGGTTGAAGGCGTCTACGCCTTCGCCAACTCCTGGCCGCTCGATGTCGATCCGCAGACCGAGAGGATATTCGACGTGTGGACCTCTGCCGGTCACCCGATCGGCAACCATACGCACAGCCATCCGCTGCTCAATGACGTCAGCGGCGAAGCGTTCATCGCCGACATCACGGTGGCAGATGAGCTCCTGAAGCCATGGCTCGATCGCGCGCCACGAAAGCTCTTTCGGCATCCCCTCAACCTGTGGGGCGACACCGAGGCAAAACGCTCGGCCGTCAACGCGCACATCGCGCGGCTCGGCTACACGCCGGCGGAGGTGACGAGCTTCTTCTTCGAATGGGAGTGGGATCGCGCATGGCGCTGGCTCATGCAGACCGGAAAGATGGCGGAAGCCGAGGCCCTCAAATCGGAGTTCGTCGACTTCTGCTCCGTGCAACTTGCCTACGACCGGAAATGCTGCCGAGACTTCTTTGGCCACGATGTCACAGGCATCGCACTTGGGCACTTCTTCGCGTTCCTGGCTGAGGTTATCGACCCGCTGATGGATCGACTGCGCCGCGAGGGCGTCAAGATCGTGCCATTGGCGGAAGCGCTTGCCGACCCGGCCTATGACCGCGTTGGCTCGCTCGTCACGAGCAGTTTCCAGGTCTACCAGCAAAAATTATCTGCCGCGGCGGGCAAGGAGATGGCCTCGTCGCGCCGTCCTGTGCAGGCTTGATGAAGCGCGTATTCGCTTTGGCCGAGCCGTTGCGCCCGGCGCGTCGCGGACAGATGGTCCAGAACAAGCGCGGGCCGAACCCATGAATGCGTGCGCATATCCAGATCACGGGAGCCACAAGCGCGCCGGTGACGGTCTGGCGTCATATCGGTTGGGCGGGGGTGCGGTGCGCAAACGCACGGCCAGGAACCGCTCCGATCGGAAATTGCTCGCCAGGCACATCGACGGTGGCGCAGGCTGATCCCAGGCCAGCCAAGCGGAGGCACGCGAATGACGCAGGACGCGCAGGGAAACGCGGTCTCGGGCGGCACAACGGCGTCCGTGGAACGCCTCGACCAATCCATCCGCGCATTCACCATCGGCCATGGTGATGCCCTGGCACTGCTCGATGCGGCGGGCGCCCTGTCACCCGGCATGCCGATGGCCCTGATCGCCAAGGCGTGGATCCTCGCGATCCCGGTCGATCCCAGACTGGCCACCATGGCGCGCGACATTGCCGAGCGGGCACGGGCACTGCCGCTGAACGGGCGCGAGCGTTCGCTGCTCGGCGCGCTCGACCTGCTGCTCAAGGGCGAAAGGTGGGCCAGCATCACGGCACTCGAAGCGCATCTGCTGGATCATCCGCGCGATCTGCTCGCGCATTACGCCGCCTTCTACGGCGACGCGTTGTTGGGCCGCTTTCCCCGTATGCGCGAACGGGTGGCGCGCGCCTTGCCGTACTGGTCGCCCGACACGCCGGGTTTCGCGGTGCTGCGCGCGGCCCGCGGCTTCGCGCTGGAGGAGGCGGGCAACTACGCCGAAGCGGAGGAGGATGCACGGGCGGCCATCGCCCAGGAACCGCATCTCTATTTCGCTCATCACGGGATCATGCATTGCCTGGAGATGACCGGCCGCCCCGAGGACGGCCTCGCCTGGAGCAGGGAGCACGCGGCGCGGTGGGCCTCGGCCGAAAGCGGCACGCAAGGCCATCTCTGGTGGCATACCTCCCAGTTCCACGTCGAGCTCGGCCAGTTCGGCGATGCGCTGGACCTCTATGACGGCCCGCTGTTGCGCACGGTCCGCCCGATCGGATTCTCGCTCAGCGACCCCGCCGCCCTGCTGTGGCGCCTGGACACGCTGGGCTGCGACGTCGGCCGCCGCTGGCATGACCTGCTGCCGCGCTGGGAAGGACATGCTGACGGACGCAGCATCGTGTTCGCCGACATGCACGCCGCGATGACCGGGACTGACCCAGCAGGAACTGGCGGAGCGGCTTGGGCTTAAGAAGCAGCAAGTTTAGCGGTGGGAGGATGAGGACTACGAGCACGCCGAGTTCTGGCGGGTTCTCGATGTCGCGGACGCGCTGGGCCTCTCGCTGAGCGGCAAGGCGAA
>JBKJNV010000036.1:0-6328 GCA_046593435.1 Roseomonas sp. | reverse complement strand
CCGCCCTGCCCGAGGCCCTCGCGCTGGAACCCTCCCTCGCTTTGCTCGCCCTCTGGGCCGAACCGGGCGTGGTCCACGCCGCCTTCCTCGACGAAGCGGCCCCGGCTTTGCTACTCGCCAGTACGGCCGCGGCCGAGGGGCGCTACGCCGCCCTCTCCCCCGCCCGCCCCGGCGCGATGCGGTTCGAGCGCATGATCCGCGACCTGTGGGGCATCGCAGCCATGGGCGGCGACGACCGCCCCTGGCTCGACCATGGCCGCTGGCCGACCACCGCGCCGATGTCCGCGCGCCCGCTGCCCAACACGGCCGCACCACCCGACCCACGCTTCCTGCCCACCGAAGGCGAGGGCATCCACCAGATCCCCGTCGGCCCCGTGCATGCCGGCATCATCGAGCCGGGGCATTTCCGCTTCCACGTCCAGGGCGAGACGGTGGTCCGCCTCGAAGCCCTGCTCGGCTACACGCACAAGGGCACGCTAGGGCTGATGCTGGGCCGGTCGCCGCGCGCCGCCGCCCGCTATGCCGCGCGGCTGTCCGGCGACAGCACCGTCGCCCACGCCTTCGCCTTCGCCCGCGCTGCCGAAGCCGCACTCGGCGCCACGCCGCCGCCGCGCGCCATTGCACTCCGCGGCGCGATGGCGGAGCTCGAACGCATCCACAACCACCTCAATGATTTCGGCTTCATCTGCAACGACGCCGCCTTCGCCTATCTCCACGCGCGCTGCGCCACCTTGCGTGAACACCTGCTGCGCGCGACGCGCTTCGCCTTCGGCCACCGCCTGATGATGGACGCCATCATCCCCGGCGGCGTCGCGCAGGACATAGCGCCAGAGGGCCGCGCAGCGCTGCTCGCAGCACTCGACGCCATCAGCACCGAACTGCCCGCGCTGGGCCGCATCTACGACACCCATGCCAGCCTGCAGGATCGCGTGGCCGGCACCGGCACATTGGACCCCGAACTCGTCGCGCGCTTCGCCGCCGGGGGCCATGTCGGCCGCGCGTCGGGACGCGGCTTCGACGCGCGCACTGCCCTGCCCTACCCGCCCTATGACGCGCTGCCGCCCGTGGTGCCCGTGCTCACCACCGGCGATGTCGACGCCCGCGCCCGCATCCGCCGCCTGGAACTGCCCGAGTCGATCCGCCTCGCCCACACCCTCCTCGAACACCTGCCGGAAGGCGAGATCGCCACCCCCCTGCCGCAGCGCACCGGCGAGGGCGTTGCCCTGGTCGAAGGCTTCCGCGGCGAATGCCTCGCCTGGCTACGGCTGGATGATGGTGGGCTGATCCGCGGCGTCTTCCTGCGCGACCCATCCTGGCTGCACTGGCCGCTGCTGGAAGCCGCCATGCGCGACAACATCGTGGCCGACTTCCCGCTGATCAACAAAAGCATCAACGCGAGCTATTCCGGGGTGGATCTGTAGATGCTGTGGCCCAGGCTGATCCGCGCCCTGCTCTCCCACCCGGTCACGGCGCCCGCGCCAAACGTCGCTCCCGACACCATCACCGCCCTCGGCGCGCGCCTGGACGCCGCCGCGCGCGGGCGGCTCGGGCGCAGCCTGGCCATCCGCTCCGTCGATACCGGCAGCTGCAACGCCTGCGAACTGGAAGCCAACGCGCTGCAAAACCCCGTCCATGACCTGGAACGCTTCGGGCTGCGCTTCGTCGCCTCGCCTCGCCACGCCGACGTGCTGCTGGTGACCGGCCCCCTCTCGGCCAACATGCGCGAGGCGCTGCTGCACACCTACGCCGCCATGCCCGACCCGAAATGGGTGGTCGCGGCCGGCGATTGCGCCATCGATGGCGGCGTCTTCAAGGGCAGCTACGCCATCGAAGGCGGCGCCGGCGCGGCCTTGCCCGTGGACCTGATCATCCCCGGCTGCCCACCCACGCCCGAACAATTCCTCGAAGGGCTGCTCGCGATCGTGGAAGCGGAAGCCCGCCCACTCAAAACCGGGCCATAAAGATTGGGCCGGTCGGATCGCTCCAACCGGCCCAGCGGCCATCACGAAGAGGCCAGTCGAACGGCGGCGTTGCCGGGAGTCTGCCACCGCAATTCAACGACCCTGGTCGCCCCAACCTAACGCGAAGATTGACCCCAGCTTAAACCGCCGCAATGCAGAAAAAACTGCGAAACCCAGCGCGGCGAGACGCGTTGCCGCGTCCCCAAAAGCACACCGCACCGCAATCTAGATCAGGCAGGCCTCCGCCAGCGCCGCCCGCAGCCCGGCCGGCAAAGCGTCCAGCCCCTGCACCCCCTGCCCGTCACCCACCACATCGCGCGGCGCATCATCGGGCTGCAGATACCGCCAGCCCTGAAACGGCTTGGTCTGCCGCGCCGCCACCGGCACCAAGGCCGGGTCCAGCACCAGCGCCGCACAGCGCCGCCCATCATCCCACTCCGCATCCTCGATCGCGAGAATCCGCTGCCGAACCCGCACGAACCCCGCCACGACCCAATAGATGGAGCCGCCATCACACACCTCGGCCGCCCGCTTGGGGATCATTCGCGTCCAAGCCCGCAACGGCGGCTCCGCCGCCACCCGCGCCGCCTGCATCGCCGCCAACTGCGCAACATCGCGCGGACCAACCGCCAACTTGATCATGTGAAGCATGACACCCTCATCACCCCACGACCCGGAGTCGCGCAAGCCCCACGAGGGGGTGAAGGAGAAAGGCCAGGGGCTCTGCCCCTGGACCCCGCCAGGATCGTGTCGATCCTGGACCTCCATCTGTTGGTTCTGCGTTTGGGTGAGGGGTTTGAGCCTCGCCGGAGGCGAGGCGGGTTGGGGAGGGGGCGCGTGGCAGTGCCCTACGCCAAAGGGACCACGTTTGACGCGCCCCCTCCCCAACCCGCCCCATTCAAGCAAGCACAGCCCTCAACCAACCCAGCACCAACACACGCAGGGGCCCGGGGATCGGCGCGATCCCCGGCGGGGGTCCAGGGGGCGGCGCCCCCTGGCCTTGCTCCCTCCTGACCATGGAGCGGTTGGACGCGTTCATGGCTCGGGCGGTGGCGGCGTATTACGCCGCGCGGGATCCGTATGGGGATTTCGCGACGGCGCCGGAGATCAGCCAGGCCTTTGGTGAGTGCCTGGGGGTTTGGAGTGCCGTGGTGTGGGAGGGGATGGGTCGGCCGGACCCGGTGGTGTGGGCGGAGTTGGGTCCTGGGCGCGGGACGTTGATGGCGGATGCGCGGCGGGCGGTGGCGCAGGTGGCGCCGGCGTTTGCGCGGGCGGCGCGGGTGCATCTGGTGGAGTCCTCGGCGCGGTTGCGAGCGGAGCAGCGCGCGCGGCTGGGGGATGATGTGGTGTGGCATGAGGCGCTGGGGTTGCTGCCGGCGGGGCCGGCGGTGGTGCTGGCCAATGAGTTTTTCGATGCCTTGCCGGTGCGGCAATTCATCCGGCGTGGGGCGGGCTGGGCGGAGCGGTTTGTGGCGGATGGGGCGTTTGTGGAGTGCGCCTGCGATGCCGCGCTGGGCGATGCGCCGGAGGGCGCGGTGCGGGAGGTGGGGGAGGCCGGGTGTGCGGTGGTGCGGGCGCTGATGCGGCGGGGGGGCTGTGTTGCGCTGTTGCTGGATTATGGGCCGGCGGAGAGCGGGCTGGGCGAGAGCTTGCAGGCGATGCGGGATGGGCGGGCGGTGTCCCCCTTGCTTTCGCCGGGTGAGGCGGATCTGACCGCCCATGTGGATTTCGCGGCTCTGGCTGAGGCCGGGCGCGGGATGGGTGCTTCGGCGCATGGGCCGCTGCCGCAGGGCGTATTTCTGCAACGGCTGGGGTTGGCGAGCCGGGCGGCGGTGTTGGCGCGCGCGGCGCCGGCGGGGGCGGGGCGGCAACTGGCCGCGGCGCAGCGGCTGCTGGCACCCGAGGCGATGGGGCGGCTGTTCAAGGCGCTGGCGCTGTGCGATGCCGCGCTGCCGCCACCGCCGGGGTTCGACGCATGAGCTTGCCACGCATCACCGCCGGGAGTTTTTCCGCGCCGCACGGGTTTTTCACCCGTGAGGGCGGCGTGTCCGAGGGTGGCTATGCCAGCCTGAACTGCTCGACCAGCGGCGCCGATGATCCGGCTCGGGTGGCGGAAAATCGTGCGCGGGTTGAGGGGGCTCTGGGCGTCGCACCGGGCGCGCTGTTCGGTGTGCGCCAGGTGCATGGCGTGCGGTGTGCGGTGCTGGATGCTCCCTGGGCCGTGCCGCCGGAAGCCGACGCCTTGGCGACGCGGCTGCCGGGCGTCGCGATCGGGGTGGTGACCGCTGATTGCGGGCCTGTGCTGTTCGAGGATCGCGAATCCGGCGTGGTCGCCGCCGCGCATGCCGGCTGGCGCGGTGCCGTGGCGGGGGTGCTGGAAGCGACCGTGGCGGCGATGGTCGGGCTGGGTGCCGATCCCGCGCGCATCGTGGCGGCGGTCGGGCCTTGCATCGGCCAGGCGTCTTATGAAGTGTCAGCCGATCTGCGCGATGCGGTGCTGGCGCGGGATGTGGCGGATGCGCGGTTCTTCGCCGATGGCCTGCGGTCGGGACGGTGGCAATTCGACCTGCCGGGCTATTGCGCGGCGCGTCTGGTGGCAGCCGGCGTTCAGGTCGTGATGGCGGCACCCGATACCATGGCCGAACAAGGCCGGTTCTTTTCGCATCGCCGCCGCACCTTGGCTGGCGGCGGCGCGATCGGGCACCAGATCTCGGCAATTGCTGGGTTAGGATGACCGATGCCTTACATGGTGATGTTCCTGGTGATGATCATGCTGACCTTGCTCGTGAGCTGTTTCGCGTGATGGCAGCAGTCCCGGAGAATGCCCGCCTGACTGCGCTGTGCACGCAACAGCCGGGCGCCGCCTCCTCAGGCTGGGCGCGCCGGACTGCCGGCGTTCGCGCATTCACAGGCGCGGCGCGAAGATCGGCGGGTGTGGCGCGACTTCTGATGCTTGCGCTGCTGGTGATGCTCGGCGCCTGTGGCGACCTGCCGCAGCCCTTCCGTGGGCGCGCCGGGGGCGATGCGGCGCTGCTGGCCGCACCGCCCGGCGTGCGGGTCGCGGTGCCGCGCTCGGACGCGCTGCTGCTCGATGCCGGGGCGTCGGACCAGTTCGCCGAGACGATGGCCGAGGCGCTGCGCGTGGCCGAGGTTCCGGCCGTCGTGACCGAACCCTTGCCACTGGACTGGCGCGTGGGCCTGGCGGCGACGCGGCGCGGCAATGACGTGGTGCTGCGCTACACGCTGCGCGACGCCGATGGCAGTGAGCTGGGCAGTGCGGAGGCGCCGCCGGTGCCGCGTGCCGCCTGGGCCGAGCAATCCGAGGCGACGCGGCGTGAGGCTACGCGGGTGGCGGCGCGCAACCTCGCCACCATGCTCCTGCGGGTCGAGGCGGCGCGGAAAGCGACCGATCCTGCGGCACTCGCGGCTGGCGGGCCGCCGCGCATCCGGCTGGTGCCGGTGGGCGGCGCGCCGGGTGACGGCAATACGGCGCTGACCGCCCGCATGAGCGATTTCCTCACGCAATCGGGCTTCCTGATCGCCGACACGGCCGCGGCGGCCGGCTTCGCGGTGCAGGGGTTGGTGACGGTCGTCCCGTCCGGCCCCGGCGTGCAGCGGGTGGAGATCCTGTGGGTGGTCTCCCGCCGCGACGGCGAGGAGCTGGGCCGCGTGCTGCAGCTGAACGAAATCCCCGCCGGCAGCCTGGACCGGTTCTGGGGCGACGTGGCCTTTGCCGCGGCGCAGGAGGCGGCGGGCGGCGTGCAGCGGGTGGTGAGCAATGCGGGCGGCATGGCGGAACGGCGTGATGGCCCGGCGCGTGCGGGCGGTGCAGGGGCGGCGACGCCGGGGCTGGAGATCCCTCCCGACACTGCGCTGCCGGCGCCCGTTCCGAGCGCTGCGCCGCAGCGGAGCTAGACCCTACTCACTGGCAATTTCCGGCCCGGGCGCGATGCGCGCGGCAGCCCGCTGGGCTGCGAGGCTCGCTTCTGCATCCGCCCGCCGCAGGGCGATCTGCGCGAGCCCCGGGTCGCAGACCGTGCTTTCCGGCTGATGGAGGCAGGGCAGTCGGGCGGCGCGCTCCTGTTCCCCAAAGCGTGCTGCGAGGGCTTCGGCGCGCGGCGCGAACCAGGCGTCGCGCCCGGCCGCGTCGGGAAACTCCGCGGGTGGTGACGCGATGGCGACCTCGGGTGGAAAGCGGTTGATGGATCCACTGGCGACGGCGGCGGTCAGCATCGCAATGCCGACGACGCCGGTGGGCAACGGGACGAAGGCGCCGGGGTCCGGTTCGGGGCGGAAGACGTGCACCGTCTCGGCTGCGCCAGGGCCGGCGCAGCGCAGCTGGTAGGGAAAGGCCGAGTGCGGGATCG
>JBKJNV010000637.1:0-2776 GCA_046593435.1 Roseomonas sp. | reverse complement strand
GTGATCGCGCGCATCTCCGGCTACGGCCAGGACGGCCCCTACCGCGACAAGCCGGCCTTCGGCGCCATCGGGGAGGCCATGGGCGGGCTGCGCCACCTGACCGCCAATCCCGGTCAGACGGATTTTCCGCCGCCCCGCTGCGGTGTCTCGATCAGCGATGACCTGGCGGGGATGTATGCCGCCCTCGCGCTGGTGTCCGCCTGCTGGGGCATCAAGGGAGACCCCGCGGCCAAGGGGCGCATCATCGATGTGGACCTGGTCTCCTCGGTGTTTTCGCTCAGCGAGGGGATGCTGCCGGAATACGGGTTGTTCGGCTGGGTGCGACAGCCGCAGGGGGCGGCCATCAAGACCGCCGCGCCGACCAACACCTACCCCTGCGCCGACGGCAAGTGGCTGTGCATCGCGGGCAATTCGGACCTGATTTTCAAGCGCCTGATGACGGCCATCGGCGCGCCCGACATGGCCGCCGACCCGCGCTTCGCCAACAACGCGCTGCGCTGCGAAAACGTGGCCGAGCTGGACTCCGCCATCGCCGCCTGGACCCGCACGCGCCCCGCCGCCGAGGCCGAGGCGGTGCTGGAGGCCGCCGAAGTCCCGTGCTCGCGCCTGTATGACATCGCCGACTGCGCGGCCGACCCGCATTTCCGCGCCCGGTCGCTGGTGATGGAGGTCGATGACCCGCTGCTGGGCCGCGTGCTGCACCCGGCCGCGCCGTTCCGCTTCGACGGCATCCCGCCCGAGGCGATGGTGCGCTGGACCGGCCCCAAGGCGGGTGCGCACAATGACCAGGTGTTCGGGGCGCTGGCGCCGTGACGCCCGACAGCGAGGCGGTGGTCCTCAGGCCGCCCGGACAGGCGACCGGCATGGTCCGCGCGCTCGATGGTCTTCCCTACCTCGACGCGATGGCCGCGCTGCACGAGGCGATGGCCGCGCGGCGGGGCCCGGCCGTTGGCGGACGCTACCTCGAGATCGGCGTCGATCGCGGGCACTCCCTGGCGCTTGCGCGCGGTGCGGCGCTTGGCATCGACCCCGTGCTGCGGATCGACCAGCCAGTGTGGGCGCACAAGACCGCGCTCCATCTGTTCCAGTGCGACAGCGACGCCTTTTTCCGTGCGCAGAACCCGCGCGCGCTGCTGGGGGGTGGCATCGACCTCGCCTTCATCGATGGCATGCACCACGCCGAATACGCGCTGCGCGACCTGATCAATACCGAACGGCACATGGCGGCCGATGGCGCCATCCTGCTGCATGACTGCCTGCCATGGAGCTTCGCTGCGACCCGGCGCCTCGCCCGCCGCGGTGAGGGCTACGAGCCGGTGGTTGGCGGCTGGGCCGGGGATACCTGGAAGCTGCTGGCCCTGGTGCAGGAACAGCGCCCCGACATGAAGGTGATGATACTGGACTGCCCGCCCACCGGGCTGGTCGTGCTATCGGGCCTGAACGCCGGTTCCGACGTGCTGTGGGCCGGCTACGGCAAGCTCGCCGAGCGCATCGTCGGCGCACTCGCCACCGAGGATGCCTTTCGCGGCTGGCTCGGGCGGCAGCGTGTCACCAGCAGCCGTGCCTGGGCCGCCGCAGGCTGCCCCGTTTGAACCCCCGCAGGAGCCCCGCCATGCGCCCGAGCATCTCCATCAGCGAAGTGGCCCCGCGCGACGGCCTGCAATCCGTGGGCCCCTTCCTGCCCACCGAGGCCAAGGTCGCCCTGGTCACCGCGCTGCACGCGGCCGGGCTGCGCCGGATGGAAATCGGGTCCTTCGTTTCGCCCAAGGCCATTCCGCAAATGGCCGACACGGCCGCGGTGCTGGAAGCGGCGAAGCTGCTCCCGGGCCTGGAATGCACCACGCTGGTGCCGAACCGGCGCGGGTTCGAGGCGGCGCTCAAGCACCGCCCGCACCGCATCGGCCTGTTCATGTCGGTCACCGAGAGCCACAACCAGGCCAATGTGAACCGCCCGCGCGAGGACAGTTTCGCCGACCTCGCCGCCATCACGCGCGAAGCCCTTGCCGAAGGATTCGCCGTACGCTTCAACCTCTCCTGCTGCTTCCACTGCCCCTTCGAGGGCGTGGTGCCGGAACGCGACACCCTCGAATGGGTGGAACGCACCATGGCGCTGGATGAGCGCATCGAGATCGCGATCTGCGACACCACCGGCAACGCCGCGCCCGACCAGGTGAGCCGCGTCTTCGCCCACGCCATCCATGCCTGGGGCCCGCGCTTCGCCTTCCACGGGCATGACACCTACGGGATGGGCGTCGCCAACGTCGCCGCCGCCTACGCGGCCGGATGCCGGGTCTTCGACAGCGCGGCCGGGGGGATCGGCGGCTGCCCCTTCGCACCGGGTGCGACCGGCAACGTCGCCACCGAAGACGTGGCCTGGCTGTTCCAACGCATGCAGGTTGAGACCGGGATCACCATGCCCGCACTCCTGCACGCCGCCGACATGGCCGCCGCCGTACCCGGCGCAGTGCCCGGCGGGCGGCTGCGCGCCGTGCCGGCGCTGCGGGCGGCGTAGGCAAGGCGAGGGGCTCCGCCCCCTCGACCCCCGCCGGGGATCGCGCCGATCCCCGGACCCCGGCATGCGTTGGGTGCTGGGTCTGGGGGGGTTGTCTTGGCCGTTCGCCTTGATGAACCCGTCGCGGAGAGAGGGCGGCCGGAGGGCGTTTCCCAATGGCACGCGCGCACCAGCCGCCCTCTCTCCGCGACGGGTCCGCGAAGCGAAACCACCCAAACCCACCTCACCCAAACTCAGCACCAACAGATGGAGGTCCAGGATCGA
>JBKJNV010000632.1:0-3198 GCA_046593435.1 Roseomonas sp. | reverse complement strand
TCGATCGGCAGCGCGAAGCGGCCGGCCTCCACCGCATCCCACAGGTCGCGGCGCATGACGCGGAATTCCTCGCGGATTTCGGCGACGGAGCGGGTGCGGTGCGTCACGCCGATATAGGCAATGCGGCGATTGGCGTGCAGGTCGAAGTCGAAGCCGCCCTTGCTGCCGCCCAGGCGCCCGACATTGACGATGCGGCCGAGGATGGCCGTGGCCGTCATCGCCTCATTGATCGTCGCGGCGGAAACCTGGTCGACCACGAGCGACACGCCCTTGCCTCCCGTGGCGTCCAGCACCTGCTTCGACCAGCCCTCGACGGAGGTGTCGACGGCCAGGTCGGCGCCGAATTCCGCAAGCCGCGGACGCTTTTCCGCATTGGTCGAGGTGCCGATCACCATCGCCGCGCCCAGGTGCTTCGCGATCTGCATCGCGACCAGGCCCACGCCCGACGACGCACCCAGGATCATCACCGCCTCGCCGGCCGCGAGCCGCCCATTCGTCACCAGTGCGTCATGCATGGTGGACAGCGCAACCGGCAGCGTCGCTGCCTGTTCCCAGGACAGGTTGCGGTCCGGCACCGGCACGGTGCGGCCCATATCGGCGAGCGCATATTCGGCATAGCCGCCCGCGCCCGAGCACATCACGCGGTCGCCCGGCTTGATGCCGGACACACCCGCGCCAACCGCGGCCACTTCACCCGCGAACTCGATGCCCATGATGGTCCCGGCGCCGCCCATGGCGCCATGCGCATGCCCGGCCGCCACACCCAGATCGGCGCGGTTCAGCCCGGCGGCGCGGACGCGCACCAGCACCTGGTCCGGCCCCGGTGTGGGGACGGGGACGGTGCGGATGGCCACGCCGTTCTCGGTGACGACGGCGGCCTGCATGGTCTGGCTCATGGTGCGTAACTTTCCTTGTCTTGTGCGGCAGAAAGCGCGAAGCCGGGCCGGGCGCAAGCCCGCTTGGAAATGCGCCCCGGCGCGGGGCGCTGGCCACCGCCAGCCGGGCAGGTCTAGTCTGCGGCAAAACGTGGAGGATCCATGGCGGTGAACGCCATTGACTGCGACATTCACCCCTGGCTGCCGGGGCTTTCGGCACTGACGCCTTACCTCGATGAGTTCTGGCGCGACCAGATCGTCGAACGCGGAATGACGCAGCTCGACAGCCAAGCCTACCCGATCGGTGCGCCGCTCAGCGTACGCGCGGATTGGCGCGGCGGTGACGGACAGCCGCCGCGCGGCGTCGCCGCACTCGCCACGCAGGCGATGGATCGGTGGGGTACGCGCATCGGCATCCTCAATCCGCTTGCCGGTATCCAGCTGCTGCTGAACATGGATATGGCCATCGCTTTCACGCGCGCCCTGAACGATTGGACGCGCGCGGAATGGCTGGACCGCGACCCGCGGTTGCGTGCTTCCATCGTGCTGCCGCTGCAATCGGTGGAGGCCTGCGTGGCCGAGATCGAACGCCTCGCACCCGACCCGCGCTTCGTGCAGGTTCTGGTGCTCGCCATGGGCGAAAGCCCGCTCGGCCGGCGGCAGAACTGGCCGATCTGGGAGGCGTGCATTCGCCACAACCTGCCGCTCGCGATCCATGCCGGCAGCAGCTATCGCAACCCGGTCACTTCGGTGGGCTGGCCCAGCTGGTATCTGGAGGATTACGTCGCCCAGGCGCAGGGTTTTTCCTCCACGCTGGCGTCGCTGCTGACCGAGGGTGTGTTCAGCAAGTTCCCCACGCTGAAAGTCGTGCTACTGGAATCGGGTGTGACCTGGCTGCCCGCCTTTCTCTGGCGGCTGCAGAAAACCTGGAAGGGCGTGCGCTTCGAAATTCCCTGGGTGGATCGCCCGCCCGCCGAGATCATCCGCGACCAGGTGCGCCTGTCCGTCCAACCGCTCGATGCGCCCGAAGATGCCGCGACCGTCGCCCGCGTCATCGACCAGATCGGGTCCGAGGACATGCTGCTCTGGGCCAGCGACTACCCCCACGCGCAGTTCGAAGGCGACCAGCACACACATCCCGGCCTGCCCGCGTCGCTGCACAGCAAGTTGCGCTGGGACAACCCGCTCGCCACCTATGGCCGCATCCGCGCCAGCATCCTCGAAGGGGCCGCCGCATGAACGTCATCGCACCCGCTATCGCACATGGACGACCGCCACAGGCGACGCTTGGGCTTATCGATGTGGACATCCACCCGCGGCCGCGATCGCTGGCGGATTACAAGCCCTATTTGTCCACGCGGTGGTGGGATTACCTGACCACCTATGGCATCCGCGCCCGGCATGGTTTTACAGGCGGACAGCCGCCCTTCCCCAAGGCGCAGCCCATGGCGTCGCGTCGTGACGCATGGCCACCTGGCGGTACGCCCGCATCCGACCTCGGCTTCGTGCAGCAGCAGTTGCTCGACCATTACGGCATCGATCACGGGTTGCTCAACCCGCTGCAACCCTCCGGCCAGGGCGACCAGAACAACGCATTCTCCGCCGCCATGGCGAGTGCCGTGAACGACTGGCAGATCGAACACTGGGTGCGCCCCGAACCGCGCCTGCACGCCTCCATCGTCGTCCCCTACGAGGATGGCGCCGCCTCGGCCGCCGAAATCCGCCGCCGCGCGCAGGATCCCGGTTTCGCCCAGGTGCTGATGATGAGCCGCACCGCGGAGCCCGCCGGCAAGCAGCGCTACTGGCCGATCTACGAAGCCGCGCAGGAGGCCAACCTGCCCGTGGCGTTCCACGCCTTTGGCTATAGCGGCTGGCCCATGACCAATGGCGGCTGGCCAAGCTTCTACATCGAGGAGGTCTCCGAACACGCCAATTCCTGCCAGCCGCAGGTCACCAGCCTGGTCGTCGAAGGTGTCTTCGAAGCCTTCCCCAACCTCCGCGTCGTCCTCATCGAATGCGGCTGGGGATGGCTGCCCGCCCTGGGCTGGCGGCTCGACCGGCATTGGAAGACGCTGAAATCCGAAGTGCCGCATCTCAAGCGCGCGCCCTCCGAATACATCCGCGACCACATCTGGGTCTCCACCCAACCCATGGAGGACCCCGAACGCCCCGAACACCTGCTCGACACCATCGAGTGGATCGGCGCGGGTCGTCGAAGTCCCAGTGGGGATAGTCGGAGGCGAACAGGATCTTGTCCGCGCCGATCAAGTCGATGGTGTCGAGAAGGTGTTCTGGGCGTTCGGGGTCCTCCATGGGTTGGGTG
>JBKJNV010000248.1:0-6336 GCA_046593435.1 Roseomonas sp. | reverse complement strand
GCCGGCTGATGGCCGCGCTTCCGAGCGGCGCGATGCTCGCGGTGCGGCTGCCCGAGGCCGAACTTGCGCCGCTGCTGCGCGGCGAGGTCGCGCTTGCTGCCGTCAACGGACCGGCGCTCTGTGTCGCTGCCGGCCCGCACGACGCCATCGCCGCCTTGCAGCGCGCATTGGATGCGCGCGAGATCGGCTGCCGGCCGCTCCACACCTCGCACGCGTTTCACTCGCCCATGATGGACCCGATCCTGCCGGCGATGCGCGGCATCACCGCGGGGATGCGCTTCGCGTCGCCCGCCATCCCCTATGTCTCGACGCTGACCGGCTACTGGGTCGGCGATGCCGAATGCCAGGATCCGGAATTCTGGGCGCAGCATGCCCGCGCTCCGGTGCGCTTTGCCGATGCACTGGCAACGCTGCGCGCCCGCATGCCGGAAGCCGCTCTCCTGGAAGTCGGGCCGGGCCGCACCTTGGCCACCCTGGCGCGGCGCGGCGGAGGCAAGCCGGTGGTCGCCGCATCGCTGCCGGAGGCGGGCGAGGATGCCTCGCCACACGACACGATGGCGCAGGCGCTTGCCCAGCTCTGGGTCGCGGGTGCCGCGATCGCCTGGCCTGCCATTGCTGGCGCGCGTCGCGTGCCGCTGCCGCCCACGCCGTTCGAGCGGAGCCGCCACTGGATTGATGCACCTGCAGCTTCAAGGGCCGCTGCCGCGTTACCCCCCCCCGCCCCGCTCGCACCCGAGACCCCCCCCATGCTGGACCAGCGCCTTACGATTGCCCGCGCCGGCGTCATCGCCGCCATCGAATCACTGTCGGGGGACTCCATCGCTGCCAGCGATGCGGAAACCAGCTTCCTGGAACTCGGGTACGACTCGCTGCTGCTGACGCAGTTGGCCCAGCAACTCCGCAAGCACTTCGGCATCCCCTTGAGCTTCCGCCAGCTGAGCGGTGAGCTGTGCAACCTTGCCGCCTTGGGCGCGCACATCGCCGCGGCGTTGCCGGAACCCGCAATGGCCTCGCCTGCGCCCGCCCCCGCGCCGGTCGCGGCCACCGCCACGGCGCCGGCCCCAGTGCGGGCCGTGCCTTCCGCCGCTGGCGGCGACACGCAGGTTACGGCGCTGATGCAGGACCAGCTGACCGCCATGGGCCGTCTCGTGCAGGCGCAGCTGGACGCGCTGCGTGGCATCGGCGCGGCCGCGCCACAGCAGCTTGCCGCGAATACGCTTCCGGTCGAGGCCATGCGCGCCGTCGCACCGCAGCCCGCAGCACCCACCACCGAGATGGTCAACCGCTTCGCGCGCTTCGCACCCGGCCGCCAGCGCGTGGCACTGGGCGAAATCACCCCAGCGCAGCGCGCCTTCATCGACGCGCTGGCCGAGCGGCAGGATGCGCGTATGCCCGGATCCCGCCGCAGCACCGAGACCCATCGTGCGGTCCTCGCCGATCCGCGCGCCGCGCACGGCTTCCGCCCCGAATGGAAGGCGCTGGTCTACCCGATCATCGTCGCCGAGGCGCAGGGTGCGACACTGCGCGACATCGACGGCAACAACTACATCGATCTGGTGAATGGCTACGGCGCCACCGCCTTCGGTCACAACCCGGATTTCGTGGTGGACGCGCTCGCGCGCCAGCTGAGCCGGGGTTTCCCGATCGGCCCGCAGGCGGACCTCGCCGGCGAGGTCGCGGCGATGATCGCGCAGATGACCGGCAATGCCCGCGTCAGCTTCACCTGCACGGGGTCCGAGGCGGTGATGGCGGCACTTCGCCTGGCGCGCGCTGTGACCATGCGCAAGCGCGTGGTGAGTTTCGCCGGCGCCTATCATGGCGGCTTCGACGAGGTGATCGTGCGCGGCCAGCGCCTGGGCGGGGAGCCCGTGGGCGCTCCGGCCGCGGCCGGCGTGACCGAGGAAGCCGTCGCCAACATGACCGTGCTCGACTACGGCGGCGACGACACGCTCGCCTGGATCGACGCGCATGGCGCCGAACTCGCCGCCGTGCTGGTGGAGCCGGTGCAAAGCCGCCACCCAGGCCACCAGCCGCGCGAATTCCTGCACAGGCTGCGCGAGATCACCGCGCGCCACGGCACCGCGCTCATCTTCGACGAAGTGGTCACCGGCTTCCGCTCGCATCCCGGCGGCGCGCAGGCGCTGTTCGGCATCCGCGCCGACCTCGCCACCTACGGGAAGGTGCTGGGTGGTGGGCTGCCCATCGGCATCGTCGCGGGCAGTGCGCGCTTCATGGACGCGCTCGATGGCGGGAGCTGGAATTACGGTGACGACAGCGTGCCGGAGACGGATGTCACCGTTTTCGCCGGCACCTTCGTGCGCCATCCGCTGGCGCTGGCGGCGGCCAAGGCCGTGCTGCTGCATCTGCGCGCGCAGGGCCCGGCCCTGCATGCCTCGTTGGAAGCGCGCTGCGCCGGTCTGGTCGGGCGGATCAACGCCATGCTGGAGGCGCGCGGCATCACGGCACGCGCCGAATACTTCGGCTCCATGTTCCACCTCTCGCTCACCGGCGAGGATCGCCGCGCCGCGCTGCTGCCCTACCTGATGCGCGAGCATGGGGTGCATTTTCAGGATGGCTTCCCCTGCTTCCTGACCACCGCGCATGGCGATGCTGAGTGCGATGCGGTGCTGCGCGCCTTCGAGCGTTCTCTCGATGCCCTGCAGCGCGTGGGGATCCTGGGCGAAGCGGTCGCCGCGCCGTCCAGCACCATTGTCGAGGCACCGCTCACCGAACCGCAGATGGAGGTCTGGCTGTCGCAACAGATGGGCGATGCCGCCTCCTGCGCCTTCAACGAATCCGTCTCGCTGACGCTCGATGGCGCGCTTGACGTCGCGAAGCTCGGCGCGGCGCTCGCGACCACCGTCGCGCGTCGCGATGCGTTGCGCGCGCGCTTCGCCCCGGACGGGACGATGATGTGCATCCGCCCGCCCACCCCGGTGCCGCTGGGGGTGGAGGATGCTGACGACGATGCGCTGGCCGACGTGCTGGATGCAGAGGCGCGTACCCCCTTCGACCTTGAACAGGGCCCGCCCTTCCGCGCCCGGCTGTTGCGCCTGGCCGCGGATCGGCATGTGCTGGTCTTCACGGCACATCACATCATCTGCGATGGCTGGTCGCTGAACCTGATCGTCCAGGACATCGCGGCCTTCTATGACGGCGCGGCTGCGTTGCCGGATGCACCCGCCTTCGCGGCCACTGCCACGGAACAGGACCCCGACGCGGCGATGGCCTCGCAAGCCTATTGGCGCGACCGCTTCGCGAGCCTTCCCGAGCCCCTGGAACTGCCCACCGACCGCCCGCGCCCGGCGATCAAGAGCTTCGCCGGCGCGACCTTCTCCACCGCCATCGACCAGCGCCTGTACCAGGCGGCCGCACGCGCCGGCGCGCGGCATGGCTGCACCGGTTTCGTCACGCTGCTGACTGCCTTCCAGGTGCTGATGGGCCGCCTTGCCGGACAGGAATCGGTCGTGGTCGGCGTGCCCATGGCGGGCCAGGCGCTGCCCGGGCAGGAAGGCCTGGTCGGCCACTGCGTGAACTTCCTGCCCATCCGCGCCGAATGGGGGGAGGCGACGACCATCGCCGAGCAATTCGCCGCCACGCGCGCCGCCGTGCTGGACGCGCAGGAGCACCAAAGCTGTACGCTCGGGACCATCGTGCGCAGCCTGAACGTGCCGCGCAGCCCGAACCGGATGCCGCTCACCGACGTGCAGTTCAACCTCGAGCGGCTGAGCGAGCCCACGGCCTTTGGCGGCCTGCACGCGCAGCTTGTGCCCAATGCCAAGGCCTTCGTGAACTTCGACCTGTTCTTCAACCTGTCGGAAAACGCCCAGGGCCTGCGCCTGGACATCGACTACGCGACCGAGCTGTTCGACGAAGCCACCGTCGCGCGCTTTGCCGGCCATTTCACGCGGCTGTTGCAGTCCTTCGCCGATGACGCATCGGTGCCGGTCAACCGCGCGCCGCTGCTGCGCCCGGCCGAACGCCAGGCGCTGCTCGCCGACCTGGGTCGCGCCCCCGTGCCGCTGCCGCCCGTCCAGGGCGTGCATTCGCTGTTCCAGGCGCGCGTCGCGATCAGCCCAGACGCCATAGCGGCCACCCATGGCGGCACCAGCTGGACCTATCGCGCGCTGAACGACCGCGCCGATTTCCTCGCGGCCCATCTCGCTGCGCACCTGCCGATGGGCGACCAACGCGTGGGCGTGCTGATGCAACGCTCGCTCGACATGCTCGCGGCCCTTCTGGCGGTGAGCAAGTCCGGCCACGCCTTCGTCCCCCTCGACCCGCACCACCCGCCGGCACGGCTGCGCACCATCATGCGCCAGGCCGGCATTGCCGCATTGTTCACCGATGCGCACTCCGCACCTGCCGAAGCGAATGCGCCCATCATCCTCGTCGAGCCGGAGATGGAGGTGCCCGCGGTCGCGATGGCCGCCCCCATGGCCGCGATGTTCGACCGCCCCGCCTATGTGATCTTCACCTCCGGCTCCACCGGCGTGCCCAAGGGCGTCGAGGTCGGGCAGCGCGCGCTGGTCAACCAGCTATTGTCCATGGCGAAGGCGCCGGGTTTCGACAGCCATGACATCGTGCTCGCCACCACCACCATCACCTTCGACCCATCCCTGGTCGAATTGTTCCTGCCGCTGATCACCGGCGGCCAGGTGGTGATCGCCGACCGCGCCACCACGCTCGACGGCTTCGCGCTGATGGGCCTGCTGGAAAGCTCGGGTGCGACGGTGCTGCAGGCCACGCCCTCGGGCTGGACCATGCTGCTCGCGGCTGGGTTTCGCGGCGGGCCGCGCCTGAAGCTGCTGTGCGGCGGAGAAGCGCTGCCCCGCGCGCTCGCGGACCAGCTGATGGCTGGCGGGTCGCCGCTGTGGAATCTTTATGGCCCGACCGAGACGACCATCTGGTCCGCCTGCGGCCCGGTCGCACCGATCGGCCCCATCACCATCGGCGAACCGGTGGCGAACACCCGCCTGTATGTCCTCGACGCGCAGGATGAAGTCGCCCCGATCGGCGTGGTCGGCGAACTGGTCATCGGTGGGCTCGGTGTGGCGCGGGGCTATGTGGGAGACCCCGAGCAGACCGCGGCGAAGTTCATCCCCGACCATTTCGCCGCGGATGGCAGCCGGATGTACCGCAGCGGCGACCGCGCGCGTCGCCTGCCCGATGGCAGCATCGAGGTGCTTGGCCGTGGCGATGGCCAGGTGAAGCTGCGTGGCCACCGGATCGAGCTCGGTGAGATCGAGGCCGCGCTGCGCCGCCAGCCCGGCATTGCCGAGGCCGCGGTGCTGCTCCGCACCGACCCGGGCCGCGCGCCGCGCCTGGTTGCCTACTTCGCCGGCCCTGGGGCGGAGGCTTCCGATGCGCTGCGCGGCGCGCTCGGCGGGCTGCTGCCCGAGTACATGGTCCCCGCCGCCCTGGTCGCGCTGGAGACGCTGCCCAAGACCGCCAACGGCAAGGTCGATCGCCGCGCGCTGCCGCTTCCCCCCGAAGGTGCCGAGGCAGCGCGCGCCGCCCCCGTGCCGCTCGCGAATGAGCGCCAGCGGGGGCTCGGCGCCATCTGGGAGGAGGTGCTGGGCATCCGGCCCATCGGTGCTGCCGACGACATCCTCGCGCTCGGCGCCGATTCCATCCAGCTGTTCCAGATCGTCGCGCGCGCACGGCGCGTGGGCATCCATGTCGGCGCGCAGGACCTGCTGCGCCGGCGTACCATCGGCGCGCTGGACGCGCATCCGAGAGATGCGCTGGACGCGCATCTCTCGGATGCGTCCGTACCGCCGCCGCCAACCGCCCGGCGCCTGCCGCGCCTGTCGGATTTTCGCAGGAAGGCGAACCAGCCATGAGCCAAGCACCGAGAATGGCGCTCTGCGCGGACCCTGATCCGTTGGCCGAATTCCCGACAACCCCCGCCCAGCGCGCTTTGTGGCAGAAGGTCCAGGCCATCCCCGGGGACCCGACGCTCAACGTCGCCGCGCGCTGGCGCATCGAGGGCGCGGTGGACCTGCCAATGCTGGAGCAGGCCTGGCGGATGCTGGTGGATCGCCACGAGATCCTGCGCACCTGCTTTGCCATGCAGGGCGAAGCGCTGGTCCAGCATGTGCTGCCGGGCGTGCCATTCCATATCCGCCATGTCGACCTGCGCGACCTGCCCGCCGCGGTCCGCGATGCCGCCGCCGAGCGCCTGGGACGCGAGGAGGCGGCCGCGCGCTTTGCCACGCTCGAGCCGCCGCTGCTGCGCATCACCGTGCTGCAGCGGGAGGACCGCCGCGCCGACATGCTGCTCACGACGCATCACCTCGCACTGGATTGCTGGTCCAACCTGATCCTGGCGCG
>JBKJNV010000068.1:0-3124 GCA_046593435.1 Roseomonas sp. | reverse complement strand
CTGGCGGCCGACGGTCAGCATGACCGGCTCGACCAGCTACTCGGACGCGTCGCAGCGCACCCGGGTGAACGGCCGCGACGGTCCGGCTTCAATCTACACGGACATCGATCGCAACGGCCTTTCACTGGCCGGCACCCTCACCCAGCCGATCTATCGGGGCGGGCGCACGGTGGCCTCCACACGGCGGGCCGAGAACCAGGTCTTCGCGCAGCGTGCGCGGCTGCTCGCGACCGAGCAGCAGGTCTTCTTGGACAGCACCTCGGCCTACGCGAACATGATCCGCGACCAGGAACTCGCACGGCTGCGCGGCAACAACGTCGCGGTCCTCTCGCGGCAGTTGCAGGCGACCAATGAGCGCTTCCGCGTGGGCGAGATCACCCGCACGGACGTGGCACAATCCGAAAGCCGCCTCGCCGGCGCGCGGGCCGACCGGGCCCAGGCCGAGGGCAATCTGCAGACCTCGCGCGCGACCTTCGAGCGCCAGATCGGCATCCCGCCGCGCCAGTTGACGCCGCCCCAGCCGCTCGCGAACCCGACCCGAAGCTCGGCGGACGCGGTGGCGCGCGCGGGCATGAACAACCCAACCGTGGTGGCCGCCCTGTTCGACGAGGCCGCCGCGCGCGACCTGATCGACGTGAACTTCTCGACCCTGTTGCCGCAGGCCTCGGTGCAGGCGCAGCTTTTCCGCAACGACAACCAGACCGTTCGCGGCACGCGGGCGACCGGCAGCCAAGTGACGGCGACGCTGTCCGTGCCGCTGTTCCAGGGCGGGTCGGAACATGCGCAGGTGCGCCAGGCGCGTCAGCAGGCGCAGCAGGCCCGCGCCGCGATCGACGATGCCCGCCTCGCCGCGCGACAGCAGGCGCAGGCGGCATGGGAGACGGTCGCCTCGGCCCGTGCCCAGGTGGAGAGCGTGCGCGCCCAGATCCGTGCGGCCGAGATCGCGCTCGACGGCGTCCAGCGCGAGGCGGTGGTCGGCAGCCGCACCACGCTCGATGTGCTCAATGCCGAGCAGGAGTTGCTGGTCGCGCGCGTGAGCCTGGTGCAAGCGTTGGCAAATGTGGTCACGGCGT
Source organism: Roseomonas sp. (assembly GCA_046593435.1). GTDB lineage: Bacteria > Pseudomonadota > Alphaproteobacteria > Acetobacterales > Acetobacteraceae > Plastoroseomonas. Next base: position 2,051 of record JBKJNV010000068.1, on the reverse strand, counting down.
CCTACACGCTCACCGCCTCGGTCGGGCGGCTGAATGCCGTGGACCTCAACCTGCCGGTCGTGCGCTATGACCAGGAAGCCTATTACCGCGCGGTGCGCGACCGCTGGGCCGGGACAGGCGATTATGCCCCGGCGCCGGCCTCGGTCGCACCCGAGCTGACGGCGGCGCCACGATGAGCGGAACGCCGCGAAGCTCTGGGCGCGAGGCGCCGGGTGATCCCTCGATGGAGGACATCCTGGCCTCCATCCGACGCATCCTGACGGAGGACCAGACCATGGCCGGTACGGCGTCGCCCGAACCCTTCTCCTTGACCGAGGACATGCTGGTGAACTCGCCGCGAGACATCCTGGCTGAAGCGCCCGAGCCGAGCGAGGCCGAAGCGCCCGTCGTGCTGGCCGTCGAACCTGTGCCCGGGACCGAAAATGCCGATCTGCTGGCCCCCGCCGTCGCGGCCGCGGCCGCCGCATCAGTCGGCAATCTGCTGCGCGCCGTGAGCCAGGACCGCCACGCGGCGGTGCGCGGCGGGGGTGGGCCGACGATCGAGGATATGGTTCGCGCCGAGCTTGGGCCGCTGCTCAAGGACTGGCTCGCGGCCCATGCCGAACCCGTGGCCGAGCGCCTGGTGCGCGAGGAGCTGCGCCTGATGCTGCGCGAATGGCTCAACGTGCACCTGCCCCCCATCGTGGAGCGGGCGGTGCGTTCGGAGATCGAGCGCGTGGTGTCGCGCGGGTAGAGTCTTCGGTGCCATCAAGCGGCGGGCGCCGCTTCCCCCCGGCTTGCCTTCCGCCGGACTGCCGGCGTTCCCCCATTCGGGCTCGCGGCCCGCTTTACGGACCGGGGTGTGTTTGACGTCGCGACCGCCCCGGCGCGCGCACTCTTGACGCGAGGGCCCTGGGCGCGGAAGGGATGCGCCCATGCTGGACAAGAATTTTTCGCCCGAGACGGTTGAGACGCGTCTTTACGACGCCTGGGAACGGGATGGCGCCTTCGCCGCCCACCCCGAGAGCAGCGCGCCACCCTTCACCATCATGATCCCGCCGCCCAACGTCACGGGCAGCCTCCATATCGGCCATGCGCTGACCATGACGGTGCAGGACACGCTGACGCGGTGGCGGCGGATGCAGGGGCGCGACGCGCTGTGGCAGCCGGGCACCGACCATGCCGGCATTGCCACCCAGATGGTGGTCGAACGGCTGCTGGCGGGTGAGGGCGTGGACCGGCGCGCGATGGGGCGAGGCGCGTTTCTCGACCGCGTGTGGCAGTGGAAGGCGGAAAGCGGGGGGACCATCACGCGCCAGCTGCGCCGGCTGGGTGCCTCGCTCGATTGGCCGCGCGAGCGCTTCACCATGGATGCGGGGCTGTCGCGCGCGGTGATCGAGGTGTTCTGCACCCTGCACAGCGAGGGGCTGATCTACCGCGACAAGCGGCTGGTGAACTGGGACCCCAAGCTGCAGACGGCGATTTCCGACCTGGAGGTGGAATCGCGCGAGGTGAAGGGCGCGCTGCACTACCTGCGCTACCCCATCCAGGGCGCGCCCGGCCGTTTCATCTGTGTCGCCACCACCCGGCCGGAGACGATGCTGGGCGATGCCGCCATCGCGGTGCACCCGACCGATGCGCGCTACGCGGATCTGGTCGGCAGCTACGCGATTCTGCCGCTGGTCGGCCGGGCGATCCCGATCGTGGCGGATGAGTATTCGGACCCTGAAAAGGGCACCGGCGCGGTGAAGATCACGCCCGCGCATGACTTCAACGATTTCGAGGTGGGTCGCCGGCACGCGCTGGCCATGCCCACGGTGCTCGACGCCAACGCGCATGTGGCCCTGGACGAGATCGCTGCGGCCTTCACCGAGGTGGAGGGCGTGTCGGACCTGGAATTCGTGCGCAGCCTTGCGGGGATGGAGCGCTTCGCGGCACGCAAGGCCATCGTCGCGCGGCTGGAGGAGATGGGGTTCGTCGAGAAGATCGAGCCGCACACCCACGCCGTCCCGCACGGGGACCGCGGCGGCGTGCCGCTGGAACCGCGCCTGACGGTGCAATGGTATTGCGAC
>JBKJNV010000198.1:0-5432 GCA_046593435.1 Roseomonas sp. | reverse complement strand
TTCGCCGGAGGCGAGCCGGGGTTGGGAGGGGGCGCGTGGAGCGCCTGTGTCACGGGAGTTCCTGCGACGCGCCCCCTCCCAACCCCGGCACCTTCCCGTGAATTTCGACCCCTCCCTAATTCAGAACCACAAATGGAGTGGTCCGGGGATCGACACGATCCCCGGTGGGGGTTTGGGGGCAAAGCCCCCATGCTTTCTTCTCAAGGCCTCTCCCATGCGCACCATCGCCATCCTCGCCCGTCCGAACGTCGGCACGTCCACCCTGTTCAACCGCCTCGTCGGCAAGAAGCTGGCGCTGGTCGATGACACGCCAGGTGTGACGCGCGACCGCAAGGAGGGTTTCCAGCATTATGGCGGGCGGCGGCTCCGCTTCATCGACACCGCGGGTCTGGAGGAAGCCGCCCCCTCCACACTGGCCGGGCGGATGACCGCGAGCAGCGAGGCCGCGATCCGCGAGGCGGACCTTGCGATCTTCGTCGTCGATGCCCGCGCGGGCCTTACGCCCACCGACCGCGCCTTCGCCGAATGGCTGCGCCGCGCGCCGGTCCCTGTCCTGCTGGTCGCGAACAAGGCCGAGGGCAAGGGCGGTGCGACGGCCGCGCTGGAGGCCTATGAGCTGGGCCTGGGCGAACCCATCCCCGTCTCGGCCGAGCATGGCGAGGGCGTGACCCACCTGATCGGCGTGATCCTGGACCACCTCCCTGAGGGCGATGCGGAGGATGAGGCGCGCGACAAGCCCTTGCGCATCACCATCATCGGCCGCCCGAACGCCGGCAAATCCACGCTGCTCAACACGCTGATCGGCGAGGAGCGCATGATCACCGGCCCCGAGCCGGGGCTCACGCGCGACAGTGTCTCGGTCGAATTCTCCGATGCCGAGGGCCGCGTGCGCGTGGTGGACACGGCCGGGCTGCGCAAGAAGGCCCGCGTCGAGGAGAAGCTTGAGAAATTGTCCACGGGCGCCTCCATCGAGGCGCTGCGCGATTGCGAGGTGGCCATCCTCGTCGTGGACGCCCTGCTGGGCATGGATGAGCAGGATCTGCGCATCGCGCGCCTGGCCGAACGCGAGGGCCGCGCGGTGGTGATCGCCTTCAACAAATGGGATGTGGTCGAGGACCGGGTGGCGACGCGCAAGGCCATCGATGATGTGCTGATGACCTCGCTCACGCAGTCGCGCGGCGTCTCAGTCGTGCCGCTGTCGGCGGCGAACGGCAAGGGCGTGGAAAAGCTGATGCCCACCGTGCGCAAGACCTATGAGCTGTGGAACAAGCGTGTGGCGACCGGGGCGCTGAACCGCTGGTTCGAGACGGCACTGTCACGCCACCCGACGCCCTTGGTTGAGGGCAAACGCATCAAACTGCGCTACGCAACCCAGACCAAGGCGCGGCCACCCACGCTGCTGGTCTTCGGCAGCCGCGCCGAGATGCTGCCCGAGGATTACCGCCGCTATTTGGTGAACAGCTTCCGCGAAGTGTTCAAGATGCCCGGCGTGCCGATCCGCCTGCAGACGCGCGGCACGGTGAACCCCTATGCCGAGGAAGACTGAGGGAGCGTCGCGCGCGCTTGTCACCGGCCAGGCGGGCCCATAGCCTGACGTGTCCCTGAGGAGCGCCGCCATGCCCGACACCATTGCGCCCAGCCTGTCCGATATCGCCGCCCGCGTGCTGCCCGCCGGCAGCTTCGGCAACATGGCCGACCGGACCATCATCGCCGAGGGCCGGGCCGGGCGCGTGTGGGACACCGAGGGGCACGAATACATCGATTACCTGCTCGGCTCCGGCCCCATGCTGGTGGGTCATGCGCACCCGGAGGTGAATGCCGCCGTCATCGAGCAGGTCGGGCGTGGTTCGACCTTCTTCGCCAACAACGAGGCAGGCATCCGCCTCGCCGCCGAAATCGTCGAGGCCGTGCCCTGCGCCGAGCAGGTCCGCTTCGCGAGCACGGGGACCGAGGCGGACGCCTACGCCATGCGCCTCGCGCGCGCCTTCAGTGGCAAGCCGAAGATCCTGAAGTTCGAAGGCGGCTACCACGGCATGAGCGATTACGGGCTTATGAGCCTGTGGCCCTCACGCCCCGGCAATGCCGAGCACGCGATCCCGGACTCCGCCGGCATTCCCGAAAGTGTCCAGGCCGAGATCCTGGTCGCACCCTACAATGACCTCGCCGCGGCGGAACAGTTTATCCACGCCCATCGCAACGAGATCGGCGGCGTCATCGTGGAGCCGATGCAGCGGCTGATCCCGCCGGTGCCTGGCTTCCTCGCGGGTCTGCGCGCCATCACGGCGGAATATGGCATCCCGCTCATCTTCGATGAGGTCGTCACCGGCTTCCGCCTGGGCTACGCGGGCGGGCAGGGCTATTACGGCGTCACGCCGGATATCTGCACGCTGGGCAAGGTGATCGGCGGCGGCTACCCGCTTTCCGCGATTGCCGGCCGGGCCGACATCATGGCGCATTTCGATCAGGCGAAGGTGGGTGCGGCAGGGTTCATGCCGCAGATCGGCACGCTCAGCGGCAACCCGATCGCGGCAGTGGCGGGCCTCGCCACGCTGGCCATCCTCAAGCGCCCCGGCGCCTATGAGCGGATCTTCGCGACCGGCCGCGCGCTCATGGCAGGGCTGGACAAGGCACTGAAGGATGCGGGCCAAACCGCGCTGATCCTGGGTGAGCCGGTCATGTTCGATGCGCTGTTCACACCGCGCGACCGCGTGACGGAGTATCGCGGCACGTTGGACGTGGATAAGGCGCGCAGCCGCCGCTTCAACGCAGGGTTGCGTCAGCACGGAATCTTCAAGAGCGATAGCAAGTTCTACATTTCACACGCGCATGACGCGCGGGATGTCCAGGAGAGCATCGCCGCGTTCAACGCGGCGGCGATGCTCCTGGATTGACCGGCCCAAGTCCGGGAGAGGTCAGCGCGGCGTCGCGGCGGCGACCGTCGTGGGATCGACGATCGTGCCGTGCGGGGAGTGTTGCATCGACAGGTTGCCCGCGGGGCGCCCGGCATAGGTCACCTGGCAATTGACCGCGGCGAAGGTCAGGCGGTGCAGAATACCGCGGCGTTCGCCCGGCGGCTCGCGGAATTCATGGTTCTCGCAGCGGGCGGCAATCGCTGCACCCTGGTAATCGCCGTTGATCTGCACCGGCGTCTCGGCGGCGTTTGCGAGCCGCGCATCCGGAAGCGTGGCGCGGCCGACCTCGGTGCCGTTGGCCGTGATGACCACGCGGCGCTCAAGCGTGGAGATCGAGACTTTGGACGACTCGACACGGCCAGCGATCGCCACCGGCGCCCCGCCGCGTGGCGGGCTGACACGCAAGGTTTCCCGGAAGCTCGTATCCGGCCGAGAGTAGCCGAGGCACCCCGAAAGGCTCAGTCCGGCGAGGACCATGATCCCCAACTTTGAAGCCGTGCGCGCGCAATTCATGACTATTACCTCAAATTTGACACTGCTAGAATAGTTGCGCAGGCGGTCGAGAGTCAATGCGTTTTCGCACGAAGGGCGTCGCTCTGCGCGTCATCCGTGTGCGATGTTTCACGCAAGCGTGGACGCGGCGCGGCCCGCGGTGGCGAGGCCGCTTGACCGGTCGGCTTACCCCCGCGCACAAGCCGGGACGAAGACCGCTGGATAAACCATGACCGACACCCCCTTCGACCCGATGCAACAACTCGCTGGCGCGCTGCCCTTCCTCAAGCGCTACGACGACCAGATCATCGTGGTGAAATACGGCGGCCACGCCATGGGCGACGAAGCAGGCGCCCTGCGCTTTGGCCGCGACATCGCGCTGCTCGAGCAGGTGGGCGTGAACCCGGTGGTCGTGCACGGCGGCGGGCCGCAGATCAACGCCATGCTCAAGCGGCTGAACGTGAAGTCCGAATTCGTCCAGGGCCTGCGCGTGACGGACGCGCAGATGGTCGACGTGGTCGAGATGGTATTGGCCGGCACCGTGAACAAACAGGTCGCCGCCGCCATCACCCGCGCCGGCGTCACGGCCGTGGGGATCTCGGGCAAGGATGGTGACCTCATCCGCGCGAAAAAACTCACCCGCACCGTCCGCGACCCGGATTCGAACATCGAAAGGGTGCTGGACCTCGGCTTCGTGGGTGAACCCGAAAGCGTCAATCCGCGCGTCCTGCACCTTCTGATCGGCGCCGATATCGTCCCCGTGGTCGCCCCCGTGGGCGTCGGCGCCGATGGCCACACCTATAACATCAACGCCGATACGGTTGCCGGCGCCGTCGCCGGCGCGCTTCAGGCCGAGCGACTGCTGATGCTGACCGACGTGGCCGGCGTGCTCGGCGTCGATGGCAAGCTGATCCCGGAGATGACCGTGGCCGAAGTGCGGGCGGGCATCGCCGCAGGCTGGATCTCGGGGGGGATGATCCCGAAGGTGGAGACCTGCATCTACGCGGTCGAGCGTGGGGTGAAGGGTGCCGTGATCCTCGATGGCCGCGTCCCCCACGCGCTACTGCGCGAGTTGTTCACCGATGCCGGGGCGGGCACGCTGATCCGGCCCTGACGGAGGCTCGCGCCCACACCGCCGCCGCTTGCGCAACGCTTCGTTGACAAGCACCGCGGGGCCAAAGAAAACCTGCGCTCACCACAGCCGATTGAGGAACCGCGATGACCGACGCCGCCCATCTCCAGCATCGCATCGAGGCACTGTGGGCAAAGCGCGACGGTCTGTCGCCGGCCACCACCGGCGCCGACCGCGCCGACATCGAGGCCGCGCTGGAACTCATGGATAGCGGCCGCGCCCGCGTCGCGGAGCCGGATGGTGCCGGCGGCTGGCGTGTCAACCAGTGGTTGAAGCAGGCCGTGCTGATGTCCTTCCGCCTGAGCGATTCCGCCCCGATGGACACCGCCGCCGGCGCCTATGACAAGGTGCCGCTGAAGTTCGCCGATTGGGGCGAAAACCGCTTCCGCGAGGCCGGCTTCCGCGCCGTACCGGGTGCGGTTGTCCGGCGTTCGGCCTTCATCGGGCGCAATGTGGTGCTCATGCCCTCGTTCGTGAATCTTGGCGCCTATGTCGATGAGGGAACCATGGTGGACACCTGGGCCACCGTCGGGTCCTGCGCCCAGATCGGCAAGAATGTGCACCTGTCGGGCGGCGTCGGCATTGGCGGCGTGCTCGAACCGCTGCAGGCCAACCCCGTGGTGATCGAGGATGACTGCTTTATTGGCGCGCGCTCCGAAGTGGTCGAGGGCGTGATCGTCGAGCGTGGGTCGGTGCTGTCCATGGGCGTGTTCATCTCCGCCAGCACCAAGATCATCGACCGCAGCACGGGCGAGATCTTCATCGGCCGCGTGCCGGCCTATTCCGTCGTGGTCCCCGGCAACCTGCCTGGCAAGCCGCTGCCGGATGGCTCGCCCGGGCCCTCGCTGTACTGCGCGGTGATCGTCAAGCGCGTCGATGCCCAGACCCGCGCCAAG
>JBKJNV010000140.1:0-3457 GCA_046593435.1 Roseomonas sp. | reverse complement strand
GCCCGCCATGGCCGAGGCCCTCGCCGCCGCGGCCACCGCACCGGTCGAATACTGGGTGGCTCAAGGGGCCGGGCATGAGGAGCTGACCACCGGCAGGGGATTTGCCGTCGTGACGGCGTTCCTCGCGAGCCGGCTGGCGCTGCGCTAGGGCATGCTGCGTTCGCATGCGCTCACGCAGCCTACCCTGGCCGTTGTTGGGTCGCGTGATTCAGCGCTTTCGGCGTTTCCGCCTCAACGCATCACGCTCTCGAGCATGTTCCGTTCGCAAGGGCTCACTCCACACACTCTAGCTTATTGTTTTTCGAGCATCTTTATCCGTCCAAACGATTCCGTTTGAACGGATGATGCTCTGGGGCCTTTTTGCCCTCAAGCGCCGGGCGCGGCCTTGCGGCCCGCGCTGCGGGCCAGATGTATTCGTACTTCCCCCCTCACACCTTCTCCACATTCCAGTAGAACAGCGCCGGTCCCGTCAGCAGCCCGCGCAGGTTGCGCCGATGCGCGATGACCGAGCGGTACTGCCCCAGCGGAATCTGCGTCGCGTTCTCGATATGCACGCGCTCCAGCTGCTTGAGGATCTCCTGCCGCCGCCCCGCATCGCCCTCGAAGGTCCAGGCCTCGGTCAGTGCCGGCACGCGGCGGTCGCAGGCCCAGCCGAACCAGGCATCCTCGCAATTGCGCACGAAGGTATTGAGCAGCGGATTGCCGATGCCGGTGATGGTCGCGTTGGTCACGAAGACGTTCCAGCCACCCTGGGCGGGCGCGGCGCGCGACGCACGGCGGCTGACCAGCGCGGACCAGTCCATGGCAACCAGATCCACATTCGCCCCAAGCCGACGCAGCGCATCGGCGACCAGCAGGGCCGAGGGGTGCAGCGTCGCGTTGTCAGCCGGATCCATCACCACGATGGGCCGCCCATCATAGCCGCTCTCGCGCAGCTGGCGCCGTGCCGCGGCCAGGTCCTGGCGCGGCCAGCCGAGCGTGTCGAACTGGGCATCCTCGCCGGCCGAGCAGCCGAACACGGCCGCGCATTCGCGCGACGGGCTGCGGCTGCCCACCGTCGCCTGCATGAAGTCGTTCTGCGCGATCACGCTCATCAGCGCACGGCGCGCGCCCACCTGGTTGAAGGGCGGATGGAGGTGGTTGAAGGCGCAGAACAGCTGGTAGCCGAGCGGATCATTCGTCGCGACCACCACGTCGCGCGAACGCTGCAGAAGCTCCACTAGATCCGGTGCGGGGCTTTCCAGCAGGTCGAACTCGCCGGTGATGAGGCCGTTCGCCGCGGTCGCCACATCGGGGGTGTACAGGCTCTCGATGCGATCGAGCTTGGCGACCTTGCCGCCCGCGGCCTGGCTCGGCGGCTCCGCGCGCGGGTGGTAGCGGGCGAACCGCTCATAGACGACCTTGATGCCGGGGACCCAGGAGGCACGGTCGAAGCGAAACGGGCCGGACCCGATCACCTCGGTGATCTGCTGGCTGGGGTCGGTGCGCGCCATGCGCTCGGGCATCATGAAGGGCACGTTGGAATCGATCTTGCCCAACGCCTCCAGCACGAAGCCCACGCGGCGCTTGAGCACCAGCGTGAAGGTACGCGCGTCGCGTGCGGTCAGGCTGTCGGTCACGCCCATCAGCGCGCGGCCCATGCCGTCGCGCGCGCCCCATCGCCGGATCGAGGCGACGCAATCGGCCGCCGTCACTGGCGTGTTGTCATGCCACAGCAGGCCCTCGCGCAGTCGGAAATCCCAGGTGAGACCGTCGCCGGAGGTGCCGAAACTCTCCACCATCTGCGGCTGCGGCCGGTTCTGCGCGTCGAGCGAAAACAGCGTGTCCCACACCAGGTAGGCGTGGTTGCGCGTGAGGTAGGTTGTGGTCCAGATCGGGTCCAGCGCGCGCAGATCCCCGATGGGAACCGAGCGCAGCACACGGCGCGGGTCCTGCGCCATCGCCACGCGCGATGTGGCGGTGAGCAAGGGTGGCGCTGCGAGAAGTGCTGCTGGCGCGGCCAGCAGGTTGCGGCGGTTCAATGTCATCGGCTCGGTCCTTTTCGTCCCGGCGCTCAACTCCCTCACGCCACTGTGCGCGCCCGCGCCGGACGCGGCAAGCCGGTCAGATCTTGCCCGCCCAGGCGCGCTGGCCGATTGCGTCCGCTGCCTTGATGATCGCGGCCTCGTCCATCGTCAGCACGCGACCGTCGCGCATGATCCAGCGCCCATCCACCATCACGCTCTCGACGTCGCTCGCCTGGCCCTGGTGGACGAAGGTGTTGAGCATCTTCATGCGCGGGACCAGGTGCGCGCGGTCAGTGCGGATCATGATGAGGTCCGCCTTGTTGCCGGGCGCGAGCCAGCCGCCATCATTGATGCCCATGGCGCGGTAGCCGCCCCGCGTTGCCCAGCCGAGTGCTTCCTCGGGCGTGGGCTGGCGGCCGTCTTCGCGGCGGATGCGTTCCATGAACAGGCCGGTGCGCATCACCTCGACCATGTCCTCGGCCATGTTGTCGGTGCCCATGCCGATGTTGCAACCCTCCGCCTGCAACACCGAGACGCGCGGCGACAGCCCGCGCCGCGCCGCGATGGCGGAGTTGAACGCGACGTTCACGCGGGATCTGCCGAGCAGCTTTTCTTCTAAGCCAGCCATGCAGCGGCAATGCGCTGCCACCAGCCGGTCATGCAAAAAACCTTCGGCGGCGAGGTATTCGGTGGGCAGGCAGCCGCGCTGCGCCTGCACGGCCGCGACCTCCCCCCAGATCTGGTTGAGATGGATGGTGCAGAGCGCGCCCAGCGTCTCGCGCAGCGCGCTGATGCGCCCCAGCAAGGCGGGCGAGCACATGTCCGGCGCCCAGGCGGCAAGGCCCACCGCGACGCGGCCCCTTTCCCTTCCGTTCCACGCCTCATGCAGCCGCGCGATGCGCTCCATCCCCGCATCGGCGAGCTTTTCCGACACGGTGAAGGGCGCAGGGTCGCCGATGGAGGCACCCTCCCGGTCCCAGGCGCGTTCGGCAAGCACCAGGCGCAGCCCGGTCGCGACCAGCGGCTCGGCATAGCCGGCGATATGGGCGCCGTCCTCCAGCAACGCGGTGGTGCCGCTGCGGATCGCCTCCAGCGCGCCGAGCTGGACCATAACCGCGTTCTCCTCGACGGAGAGCGTTGGCAGCGGAATGGGCGAGAGCCCACCGCAGAACGGCGGCTTGTGCGGCGGCGAGAGGTCCTCGAACACGCCGCGCGCGAGCGTCATGCCCAGATGGGTGTGGATGTTGGCGAAGCCCGGCATCACGGCGCGGTCCACGCCGCTGATCCGCTCCGCATCCGGATGCGCGGCGATCAGCGCGGCGGTTGCGCCGATTGCGGCGATGCGGCCGCCCTCGATGGCGATGGCAACACCTTCCAGCACCGCCTCGCCGGTGATGATGGTGGTGTCATGGATCAGGATCATGCGCCGAACCCTTCCGGGCGATGGAGTT
>JBKJNV010000103.1:0-3746 GCA_046593435.1 Roseomonas sp. | reverse complement strand
CGGCATAGGGATCGTTCCGCCGCACCCGATAGCCGAGGTCGGAGAGGCATTCCTCGATCAGCCGTGTCGCACGCGGGGCGCAGGTGGTGCCATGCGCATCGCCCAGCACGATGTCCGGTGCCGCGGCGCCATGGGCCGGGTGCGCCGGCATGGAATGGCAATCGATCAGCAGGCAGGCGCCGAACCGCGCGCGCGTCTCGGTGATCAACTCGGACAATGCGGCGTGGTAGGGCTGCCAGGCGCTGCGCACCCGGTCCTCGGCCTCGGCAAAGCTGAGCTTGCGGCGATAGACCGCCTCCCCGTTCGACACCACCCGCGCGATGGTGCCTAACCCGGCGCCGACGCGCACGCTGGCACTGTTTACCCAATGCGGCAGCGGCCCATCGAACATGGTGGGGTCGAGTTCCCACGGCTCGCGGTTCACGTCGCACCACACGCGGGGAAAGCGGGCAGCGAGCAGGGGGGCGCCTTCGACCGGGGCCGCGCCGAACAGTTCCTCGACGAAGCTGTCCTCGCTGCGCCTCAGGCCATGCGCATCGAGCCGCGCCGCCGCCAGCAGGGCGGCGGGGTATTCGCGCCCCGAATGCGGGGAGGCGAAGATCAGCGGCATCGTCTGCGGAGAGGGTCGCAGCAACACGTAGGGTTCGGGATCGAGGGTAATATCCATCGGTAACCTTGTTCAAACCACAGCCATGCTCTGATGTCATCCGCGCGCTGGACCCATCAGCGCGTTTGCCCCAAAGAACTTGGGGCTAGGGATCGCTCACGCGAATGGCTTCATGGGGCGAAAGGCTACGACCAGAATGGCAAACATGCTTTCCCGCAAGCGGGTACTCGTCACCGGCGGCGCTGGCTTCATCGGCTCGCATCTTTGTGCGCGCCTTTTGGCCGAAGGGCACCAGGTGCTCTGCGTGGACAACTACTTCACCGGCAGCCGCGACAACATCGCCCCCCTCCTGCCGCACCCGCGGTTCGAGGCGCTGCGCCACGACGTGACCTTCCCACTGTTCGTCGAGGTGGACGAGATCTACAATCTGGCCTGCCCTGCGTCCCCGGTGCACTACCAGTTCGACCCGGTGCAGACGACCAAGACCTCCGTCCACGGCGCGATCAACGCGCTCGGCCTCGCGCGCCGCACCCGGGCCAAGATCCTGCAAGCCTCGACCTCCGAGGTCTATGGCGACCCCGAGATCCATCCGCAGCCCGAAACCTACCGTGGCAACGTGAACCCGCTCGGCCCGCGCGCCTGCTACGACGAGGGCAAGCGCTGCGCCGAAACCCTGTTCTTCGACTATCACCGCCAGCACGCCCTGCGCATCAAGATCGCACGCATCTTCAACACCTATGGCCCGCGCATGCACCCGCAGGATGGGCGCGTGGTGTCCAACTTCATCGTTCAGGCCCTGTCGGGCGAAGCCATCACCATCTATGGCGATGGCAGCCAGACGCGCGCCTTTTGCTACGTCGATGACCTGGTCGATGGCCTGATGCGCCTGATGGCCTCGCCCGACAGCGTCACTGGCCCCATCAACCTTGGCAACCCGCACGAGATGACGGTGCTGGAACTGGCCGAGCAGGTGATCGAAATGGTCGGCGGCAAGGCGCGGATCGAACGCCGCCCGCTGCCGCAGGACGACCCGACGCGCCGCTGCCCGGACATCACGCTCGCGCGCGATACCCTGGGCTGGGAACCGCGCGTGCCGCTGGCGCAGGGGCTCGAAAAGACGGTCGCCTATTTCCGCCAGCTGCTCGAACACGGGTTGCCTGTCTGAGGCCGCTTGTCGTCCGCCAGATTCCCGCCTAGAAGGCCGCTCCCTGATTATGGGCGCTTAGCTCAGCGGTAGAGCACTACCTTGACACGGTAGGGGTCACAGGTTCAATCCCTGTAGCGCCCATGTTTTCAACGGGTTAGCAGTTCTTGCGAAGGCCTGGGACGAGATCTCGACAGGTCATGGCGTGCCGCGCTTTCCCCGCTGTCATGGCAGGGCTGGCCGAACCGACCTCCCCGCACCCGCGGAGTTGATTCGGAGATCTGTAATGCGCCCCTGGATTGCAATAAAATCACCAACTACAACTCGATCAGGTCACCGTCTCTGCGACAGCGCGTAGCCGCCTACGTCTCACTGTTAATTGCGGGCCTCATAGATGGTGCAATGTTTTTGACGCAGCGGTCGCCCGACAGGCAGTTTCGCCTCCCCACCGCGCTTCTCGGCCTCGCACTTGTTCTGCTGGTGCCCGCCCTCGGCCTTGGGGCAGCGGCGACGTGGATCGCCGGACAGGCCAATCGCGACGCATTCGAAGCGCGGCTCAGGGACACGGCGCGTGCGCTCGCACTGGCAGCGGACCGGGAAATCGGAGCGCACCTGGCCTCACTGACCGCGCTGGCGGCCTCCGCCGCGCTTGACGGCCCCGAGCTGGCTCTTGCCAGCTTCGAGCGCGAGGCGCGCCGCGCGGCCGCGGGGCTCGGCACCTCGATTATCCTCATCGACGCCACATCGCTGCGCCAGATCATCAACACGGCCTTGCCCTTCGGCGCGCCTGCAGGCGCTGTATCGGCGGGAGACTTCCGGGCAGCCGCGGAAAACGCCCGCCCCCTCGTGACCGATCTTGTCATCGGGGCGGTGGCACGCCTGCCGGTGGTCGGTGTCGCTGTCCCGGTCGAGCGTGACGGCACCATCCCGTATGTGCTCGCCGCAAGGCTTCCGCTGACCAAGCTCACCGCCTTGTTGGCGGCGCAGGCTTCTTCGGGCCGCGATTGGGGCTTCATTGTCGATAGCCGTCATCAGGTGGTCGCGCGATCGCGCGACCAGGATCGCTACGTCGGCCGTCCCTCACCGGCCTGGTTCACGCAAGGCATTGCCGGTCGCAGCGCGGGCTTTCTGAGGGGCGAGGCGATAGCGGGAGAAGACGTGGCTGTTGGCTTCGCGCGGCTCGACTCCGCACCCGGCTGGACTGTCGGCATCGCTGAGCCATGGAATGCCTACACCTCGACATGGCTCAGGCCGTTCGGGCTTCTGGTGATCGGCGGCGGGCTGATCGTGGGCCTCGGCGCTGCCTTCGCCATCTGGCTGTCGCAACGCATGCTGCGGACCATGGAGGGGCTGGTTCATGATGCCCAGGCCTTTGTCGCCGACACCGGCGAAGCCCTGCCCATGCCGACAGCCAAGGCTTCGCCGGTCGCCGAATTCGAGGATCTGCGCCTGGGCCTGCTCGCCGCCAATGTGGCGCTGCGGACGCGCGCGATTGCCAAACGCGAAGCCGACAGGCGTCAAACGCTCCTTGTCCGGGAGGTCGATCACCGGGCGAAGAATGCCCTCGCGGTTGCTCTCTCCGTCATCCGGCTCACGCCGCGTGACGTGGCACCCGAGCGCTTTGCCGCTGCGGTGGAAGGCCGGGTCGCCTCGATGGCCCGGGCGCACTCCCTCCTTGCCAAGGAAGCCTGGAACGGTGCCGACCTGCGCTCCGTCGCCGCGGATGAGTTGGCGCCGTACGCGGATCGCATCCGGCTTGAGGGCGCATCGACCTACCTTGCCGCCGCGGCGGTCCAGCCGCTGGCGATGGTGCTGCACGAGCTGGCCACCAATGCCGCGAAGCATGGCGCGCTCTCGGTTCCTGAAGGTCGGGTCAGGCTGAGCTGGGACCTCAGCGCCCAGGACGACACGTTGCGCCTGGTCTGGGTGGAAAACGGCGGTCCGTCGATGATTGAAGTCCCGATGAAGCGCGCCTTCGGCACGCGGCTCATCGTG
>JBKJNV010000072.1:0-5541 GCA_046593435.1 Roseomonas sp. | reverse complement strand
GGGGCCAGGGCGATGGCGCGGCGCAGGGCGTCCTTGCCCTCCCGCAGGTGCAGGATCGGGTTGAAGACGGGGGGAAGCGGTTCGAGGCGGCTGGTTCGCATGGGTCAGGGCGGATATATGGCGGCCTGAGGACAAGGGAAAGCCGCATGACCGATCGCGTGGTGTTCGTGTGCAGTTGCGAAGAGACCATGCCGGTGGATGCGGCGGCCATTGCGCGCGGGTGCGGCGGCCAGCTTCGCGAGGCGGAACAGCTGTGCGCGGCCCAGCTGGACCGCTTCTTGGCGGCCCTGAGCGAGGGCGTGCCGGTGACGGTGGGCTGCACCGCCATGGCACCAGTTTTCACCGAAGCCGCCGAGGATGCGGGGGCCACCGTGGCGCTGGCCTTCGCCGATATCCGCGAGATGGCCGGCTGGTCGCGCGAGGCGAGGCGCGCCGGGCCGAAGATGGCCGGGCTGCTGGCCGCCGCCGCCGAGCCGATGCCGCCCGTGGCCCTGGTGCCGATGAAGAGCGCGGGCGTGGCGCTGGTGCTGGGGCGTGACGCGGCGGCTATCGAAGCGGCGGTGATCCTGGCCGAGACGCTGGACGTCACGGTGCTGCTGGATGGCTCCGAGGCGGTGGAGCCCCGCCCCAGCCTGGCCTTCCCCGTGCTGGCAGGGCGGGTGCGGACGGCGACCGGCTGGCTCGGCGCCTTCGAGCTGGTGGTGGATGGTTCGGCGCGGCCGCGCCCCTCCTCACGCATGGCCTACGCCTGGGGGCCGCCGCGCGATGGGGCGCGCAGCCGGTGCGATGTGGTGTTGGATCTGCGCGGCGGCACAGCGCTGTTCCATGAGACGCGGCAGGGCTATCTGCGCGCCGACCCGGCCGATGCGGCCGCCGTGGCGCGGGTGGTGCGGCAGGCGGCCGGCCTGGTGGGTGAGTTCGATCAGCCGCGCTTCGTCGCCTTCGAGCCGGGGCTGTGCGCGCATGGTCGCAACCGCAAGACCGGCTGCACGCGCTGCCTGGATTTATGCCCGACCGGCGCCATCACGCCCGGCAGGGACAGCGTGATCCTGAGTGCGGAGATCTGCGCCGGCTGCGGGGCCTGTGCCGCGGTCTGCCCCACCGGTGCGGCGCAATACGCGCTGCCGCCGGCTGAGGCCATGGCGCGGCGCGTGCGCGCCATGCTGCTGGCCTATGCCGAGGCTGGCGGGCGTGACGGCGTGGTGCTGTTCCATGATGCGGAGCACGGGCTGCCGCTGCTCGAAGCCCTGGGGCGGCATGGCAATGGGCTGCCCGCGCATGTGCTGCCGGTGAAGGTGAACGCGACCTCGGCGCTCGATCTGGGGTTGATCATGGCGCCGCTCGCCTGGGGTGCGGCGTCGGTGCGCGTGTTGTCACCCGCTCGGCGCGGCCACGGCGCCGAGGGGCTGCTGCGCAACATCGACTATGCCGGGGAGATCTGCGCGGGGCTGGGTTTTAATGGGGTACGGGTCGCGGCGATGGAGTTCGATGACCCCTTCGCGCTGGGCGAGGCGCTCTATGGCGCGCCGGCGCTGCGCGGCGTGGCGAGCCCTTCCCAATTCCTCGCGATCGGCGCGCCGCGCGAGGTGCTGCGCGCGGCGTTGGGCGAGTTGCACCGGGTGCTGGCGAGTGCGGTGGCCCTCGTGCCGCTTGGGCCGCTCGCGCCGGTGGGTGCCGCGGTGGTGGATGCGGCGGGGTGCACGCTGTGCCTCGCCTGCACCAGCGCCTGCCCGGTGGGTGCCTTCACCGCGAACCCGGCGACACCCGAGCTGCGCTTCCAGGAAGATGCCTGCGTGCAATGCGGGCTGTGTGTCGCGACCTGCCCCGAGAATGTCATCACGCTCGCGCCACGGGTGAATTTTGCGCCGGAGGCGAAGACGCCGGTGGTGGTGAAGGCAGAGGCGCCGGCGGTGTGCACGCGCTGCGCGAAGGCCTTCGGCACCGCCTCCTCCATCGCGCGGGTGAAGCAGCGCCTGGCGGGGCATTGGATGTTCACCGACCCGGCAAGGATGGCGGTGCTGGAGCTGTGCGAGGAGTGCCGCATGGTGAGCGCGAGCGAGGGCGGCATTGACCCCTATGCCGGCCCCGCGCGCCCGGTCACCAAGACCACCGAGGATTGGCAGCGCGAGGCGGAGCGGGCGAAGCGCAACGGTCATCAAGAATGACCGTTGCACGATGTGCCCTCAGGCGGCGGGCGCGGCCTCCGGCCGCTTGCCTCGCGCCACCAGGCGCGTGCCGCGTTCGCGGCGGGCGGTCGGCGTTGAGGGGCCGCCCGAAGGGTTCCGTTGGGCGGCGAGCGTCGCCTACTTCGTCACGAAAGCCTTCTCGACTACGTAGCTCGCGGGGCGGTTGTTTGCGCCCTCCGCAAAACCCCGCGCTTCGAGCAGCGCCTTCATGTCGGCGTTCAGCGCCTCTGAGCCGCAGATCATCACCCGGTCCCGCGCGGGGTCGAGCGGCGGAAGACCCAGTGCCGGTCCGAGCGTGCCCTCAGCGATCTGGGTGGTGATGCGCGCCCGGGTGGGGAATGGCTCCTGCGTCACCGAGGGGTGATAGATCAGCTTGCCCGCGATCAATTCGCCCAGCAGCTCATCGGCGGGCAGGTCCTGGGTGATGAAGTCGCGGTAGGCGAGCTCGGCCACCTGGCGCACCGTGTGGCACAGGATCACGCGGGCGAAGCGGTCATAGGTCTCGGGCTCGCGGATCAGGCTCAGGAAGGGCGCGAGGCCGGTCCCGGTGGCGATCAGGTAGAGATTCTCGCCCGGGGCGAGGTTGTCCAGCACCAGCGTGCCCACCGGCTTGCGGCCGATCAGCACCGTATCGCCGGGGATGATGTGCTGCAGGCGGGAGGTGAGGGGGCCGTGGGGCACCTTGATCGAGAGGAATTCCAGCTCCTCCTGCCAGGGCGCGCTCACCATGGAATAGGCGCGCACCAGCGGGCGGCCATCGACCATCAGCCCGATCATGGTGAATTCGCCGGCGCGGAAGCGCAGCGCCGGGTCGCGGGTGCAGCGGAAGGAGAACAGCCGGTCCGTCCAGTGGTGGACCTGCGTCACCGTGGCGCCGGAATAGGCGGCAGGCATGGCAGGCTTCTCGGTGCGGATGTCATCGGGCATGGAGCAGGGGGGTTAGCGCCCCCCACCCGTTGATGCAATATCGATCACTGCATGGAAGCCCCGCCCTGCGGGGGATACGGAGCGCATTCAGTTGATCGAGACCTCAGCACCCTCGGACCCCGCCGCCGATCCGCCGGTGGGCCCGCTGGTTGACGCCACGGCGCGACCGCTGCCCGCCCGCATCGCCCATCGCGGCGCCTCGGTGACGCTGGAGCCGCTGCATCTGCGCCATGTGCCGGAGCTGTGGCGCGCGGCCCAGGGAACGCAGGCGAGCGAAGCAGCGGCGGCGAGCTTTGCCTATATGGGCTACGGCCCCTTCGCGGCCGAGCCAGCGCTTGCGGCCTTCGTGGCCGATTTTGCCGCCCAGCACGACCCGCTGGCCTGGGCGGTGCGCCCGCATATCTCGGGGGCGGCGGAGGGCTGGATCACGCTGATGGAGATGCAGCCGAAGAACGCGGCCATCGAGATCGGCAATATCTGGTTCGCACCCCGCATGCAGCGCTCGCGCGCGGCGACCGAGGCCATGTTCCTGCTGATGCGCCACGCCATGGATGATTTGGGGTATCGGCGCCTGGTGTGGAAGTGCAACGCGCTGAATGCGCCATCGCGCCGGGCGGCGATGCGGCTGGGCTTCGTCTTCGAGGGCGAGCTGCGTGCGCATCTGGTCATCAAGGGCCGTAGGCGGGACACGGCTTTCTTCTCGATGCTCGACGCCGAATGGCCGGCGCGGCGGGATGCGATCGCGGCCTGGCTCGATGCTGGCAACTGGGGTGCGGATGGGGCACCCAAGGCGAGCCTGGCGCGCACCTAATTGTATTGCCGTCGGGCAGCGGCGCGCCCATCGTTGATCGCGAGACATGGAAGGAAGATCGTCATGCCGATCCCTGGTCTTGAGCTGCACGATGCGATCGGCTGGGGCCTGATCGCAGGAGGGACGACGTACCATCTGCTGCGATCGCTTGGCCCTCAGTTGAGTATCATCGGTGCGGCGCTGGCCGCTTTCGGGGCCAAGGCGCTGGTCCTCAACATGGCGTGATTGCAGCGACCCCGCCGCCCGTGCACCCTGCGTTCTGGTGGCGACGGAGGGGTTCGTTATGCGGCAGGCCTGGACACGACGCGCGGCATTGGGTGCGGGTCTTCTCGCGGCGCCGGCGCTGCGGGCGCAGGGCTACCCGGCACGGCCGATCCGGCTGATCGTGCCCTATCCGCCCGGTGGGGCGACGGACGCGATGGCGCGGATTGTCGCGCAGAAACTCCAGGAAAAGCTGGGCGTGACGGTGGTGGTGGAAAACCGCGCCGGGGCCAATGGCGCCATCGGCAGCCAGGCGGTCCTCGCCGCACCCGCCGATGGCTACACGCTGCTGGGCTCGGCCAGCATCCATGTGATGGCGCGGCACGTGATGCGCGGCGCTCCCTACGATCCGG
Organism: Roseomonas sp.; assembly: GCA_046593435.1. GTDB lineage: Bacteria > Pseudomonadota > Alphaproteobacteria > Acetobacterales > Acetobacteraceae > Plastoroseomonas. Next base: position 1,003 of record JBKJNV010000072.1, on the reverse strand, counting down.
TTGAGGATTTCGCCCCCGTCGCCCGGACCGCGAGCGGCCCGCTCGTGATGGTGATGGACCCGCGCCGCCCGCAGACGACCATCCCGGCCATTGTGGAGGCGGCGCGGCGGGAGCCGGCGCGCTGGACCTTCGCCACATCATCGCTTGGGTCGGCGGGGCATCTGGGGACCATCGAATTCAACCGCGTGACGGGGTCTTCCATCGAGATCGTAGGCTATCGTGGCGCGGCACCCGCGTTGACCGACGTCGCGGCCGGCAATGCGCAGCTGATGTTCGAACCCGCACTCGCGACGCTGCCGATGATCCGCGGCGGGCAGCTGCGCGGCCTTGGCATCGCCGCCGCCGCGCGCACGCCGCTGGTACCCGATTTGCCGACCATGGCGGAGGCGGGGCTGCCGGGCTTCGAGTTCTATTCCTGGTACGGGGTCTGGGCGCCGCGCGCTGTCCCCGGCGAGATCGTGGCACGGCTTAACGCTGCCATTGTGGAGGGGATGCGCGAGCAGGCTATCGTGGACCGCCTGAACGGGCTGGGGTTTGCGCCTGTCGCGGAGACGCCGGAGGCGTTTGCGACCTTCATTCGACAAGATGTGGCGAAGGACGCGGCGCTGCTGCGATTGGCGAACTACCAGCCGGAGTGACCTTGCAGCGCCGCTGCCTGCACAGCGCGGCCGGTCGCCTGAGGGCGCGCTCCTTGCACCATCGGCGGAGGGCAAGCGCGCGGCGCGCGTACCCGCCACTTTGGCAGCGCTAGATAAGCCGTAGCGGTTCCAGCGCTTCGCCCACCGCGACGCGTCCGCCCTCCAGGACCTCCGCATAAACGCCGAGGTCCATGTGCCCGAAATGCTCGCGCAGCGCCTGGGGCGGCTTCGCGTCCCGCTCGGCGGTTGCCGGGTTCACCTCGGTCGCGGGGCAGCGGATGATGCGCTTGAACACGCGCAGCCGCGCGCCGCCGATCATGATCTCCTCGCCCAGCAGGTCGAATTCGCCCCAGGGCAGGCCGCCG
>JBKJNV010000021.1:0-5490 GCA_046593435.1 Roseomonas sp. | reverse complement strand
GGTGGCCTGGGATCGGTTCGATCCCAGCAAGGTCGATCCCGCGATCGTTCCGCTGGTCAAGGCCGCCGCCATGGTGGAGCGGAACGCGACGGACTACACCGCCTACCTCAACAACGTGTTCCGCGACGACGCGGCCTTCTGCGCCGCCGCCGATAACTGGGCGGTCGAGGAGATCCAGCACGGGGACGCGCTCGGTCGCTGGGGCATGTGCGCCGACCCGTCGTGGGATTTCGAAGCGGCCTTCACCCGCTACCGCGCCGGCTACAAGATCGAAACCAGCGTCGATGCCTCGATCCGCGGCTCCCGCACCGGGGAACTGATCGCGCGCTGCATGGTCGAGACGGGCACGTCCAGCTACTACACCGCGCTCGGCGACGCGACCGAGGAGCCGGTCCTGCGCGAGGTCTGCCGCCTGATCGCGGCCGACGAGTACCGCCACTTCAAGCTGTTCTACGACCACATGAAGCGCTATCTCGGGCGCGAGAATCTGAGCTTCGTCCAGCGCCTGCGCGTCGCCCTCGGCCGCATCGGCGAGTCCGAGGATGACGAACTCGCCTACGCCTATCACTGCAGCAACGAGAGCGCGGACATGGCCTACGACCATGACCGCTGCATCGCCAGCTACATGGGCCATGCGATGGGCTTCTACCGCTTCCGCCATATCGAGCGCAGCACCGGAATGGTGTTCAAGTCGATCGGGCTTGATCCACGCGGGCGCATGTCCTCCGTCGCGGCGCGCGCCGGGTGGCGGTTGATGCAGTGGCGGCGGGAGCGTTTCATGGCTGCCCTTCGCCGTGCCGCGAACGAGAACGCACCGGGGTTGGACCGGGCGGCCTGAAACTCAGCGCCCGCGCGCACGTTCTTTCCTTCGTTGCCACCCTGCGTGGCGTTCAAGAAGGAAAAACATGATGCGCGCTCTCAGCCTGCTTGCCCCTCTCGCCCTGGTGATCGGGGTCGCCGCTTGCGCTCCCTCCGGCACCAACCCGCCCGGCACTGCGGCGGGGCGCGCCGTGGATCGCGCGGCCGGCACCAACACCTCGGGCGCCTATCCGGCGCAGTCCGATGGTCGCCCCGGCAATCCGCCCGGCACCGCTGCCGAGCGGGCGGTGGACCGCACGGCCGGCACCAATACCTCGGGCGCCTATCCGGCGCAGACCGATGGCCGCCGGGGCAATCCGCCGGGCACCGCGGCGCAGCGCGCCTATGATCGTCAGACGGGCTCCAACACGTCGGGCGCCTATCCGCAGAACCGTTGAGGCTGAGCGCCGGGCCTTCGAGGCCCGGCGGCGTGCGGGAAGGGCCGGGGCGGCAGCGCCCCGGCCCTTTTCCGTGTGCACACGCCAGGCTTGAACCTGGCCGGAAACTATTCTATAGGAAACAAATCCTCGGGCATGATGCGTGCAGTTACACGTGCTGTCCGCCCTGGAACTGCCGCTCGCAAGCCCGACCCGTGGACGTGCAAACCTCCGCCGAAATGCCGAAAGTCAGAAATTCTTACAAAAAACACAGCCGTGCCAATCGCTTAGGCAACGGAGCGCGGGTAAGAAATTCTTACTTTCTGACCCGCTCGCGCCTCAGTTCGGGCTGCGCGCCGGCAGCTTCCAGCGCACCGCCGTCTTGGCCGGCGCGCTCCGCTTCGGCCGTGCGAACCGGGCGCCACCCTCGCGCTTCACCAGCGTCAATGTGCGGGTGTGGAAGGCATCCAGCCCCGGCCGATGCCCGATCGAGACCAGCGTGGATCCGCCCAGGTTATCGACCAGAAGCTGCATCATCTGGTCCTGGTTGGCCTCGTCCAGCGCCGCCGTCGCCTCGTCGAGGAAGATCCAGCGCGGCTTCTGCAACAGCAGACGCGCGAAGGCGAGCCGCTGCTGCTCGCCCAGCGAAAGGATGCGGTCCCACCGTTCCGTATCCTCAAGCCGAGAGTCGAGGTGCTGCAGGCCCACCTGCCCGAGTGCTGCGATCTTATCCGCGGCGGTGAAGTCGCTCGGCCATTGCGGGTAGCACAGCGCCGTCTCCAGCGTGCCCAGCGGCAAATAGGGCCGCTGCGGCAGGAAGGCCATCGCTTCGCGCGGCGGGGTGACGATCTCGCCCGCGCCCCAGGGCCAGATGCCGCCGATCGCTCGGAACAGGGTGGATTTGCCGGACCCGGACTCGCCCTTGATCAGCACCCGCTCGCCCGGCGCGATCTCGGCCGAGGCATCGGCGATCACGGTCGTCCCGTCCGCGAATGCGATCTCAAGCGCTTTGAACACCAGTTTTTCCTCAGCACCCTCCTCGCTCGCGTGGACGGCGATCGTGGGCTGCGCCTCATCGCTGTGCAGCGATTCCAGGTCCTCCAGCGCGTCGGTGAACTGGGTCACACGCGCCACCGCGCTGCGCCACTCCGCGATCTGGGGGAAGTTCGTGACAAACCAGTTCAGCGCGCCCTGCACCTGGCCGAAGGCAGCGCCGATCTGCATCAGCCCGCCGAGCGAGATCGCGCCCGAGAAATAAGCCGGCGCAGCGACCACGGTAGGGAAGATCATCGCCAGCGTGCCGTAGGCGGAGGTCAGCCACATCAGGTTGCGCTGGCTGCGCAGGACATTCTGTACCGTGCGGCGCACTTCGCCGAACAGCACCGTCAGGCCGCGCCGCTCATCCACCTCGCCGCGGATCAGCGCGATGCCCTCGGCACTTTCGCGTGCGCGCGTCAGGCCGAAGCGGAAATCCCCCTCGGCCCCGGTGCGGTTGATATTGTGCCCGATCAGCGGCCGGCCGAGCAGATAGGTGAGGACGGAGCCGGCGATGGCATAGATCAGCGCCGCCCAGACCATGTAGCCGGGCACATCGACGTTGATGCCGATGAAGCCCATGTTGAGCGCACCCGAGAGCTGCCAGAGAATGCCGATGAAGGCCATCAGCATGGTGACCGAGATGAGCAGCCCCACGGTGAATTCGACCGCAAGCTCGGTCGAGATGCGAACATCCTCCGCGATGCGCTGGTCCGGATTGCTTGCCTCGGTCGCGCCCATCTCCAGCTGATAGTGCCGGCCGTTCTGCAGCCACAGCGCCGTCAGCCGCCGTGTCAGCCATTCCCGCCAGGTGAGCTGGATCAGCTGCTTGAGATAAAGCTGGTAGACGGCGCACGCCATCGACAGCGCGGCGAGGCCCAGGAAGATCAGGATCTGCGTCTCGAAGGCGCTGGCATCGCGCTTGTCCAGCGCGTCGAAGAAATCGCGGTTCCAGACATTGAAGCGGATCTGGATGCCGACCTGGGCGAGCGTCAGCGCAATGACGCCTGCGATCATCCACCGAGCATTGCCACGGTCCGGTGCAGTCAGCCAGGCCTTGGTCCAGCGGCGAAAGCCACGCATATCCGGCGTGGCGGCACGCTGCAGGCCCATGGCCTCATCGCCGTCGGCGGTGGTGGCGGGTGCCTCGCTCATGCCCAGGGCCGCCCTGCGATGAGCGAGACGGCAAACAGCGCCAGGAAGATGACGAACAGTATCTTGGCGATACCGCTGGCCGCCGAAGCGATGCCGCCAAAACCCAGCACCCCGGCCACCAGCGCCACGACAAGGAATACCAGGCTGTAATGGAGCATCGGGGAACCCTCACGAAATCCGTGACCATGGAACGCGGCCATCTCGGATAAGGTTGCGGATGCCGTGCGATCGTGCCTGCCGGTGTTTTCCCCCCAACGCGTCGCCAGATAGCCTCGGCGCGCAACCGTCACTGGTCGCGCGCCTTTCATCCCTCGCAGACTGCGGACCCGCCCGATGAGCCCACGCCCTCCCCTGCCATTCCCTTCCACGCGCCTGCCTGAAGGCGTGCGCGGCGCGTTGCATGTGCTCGAACGCGCGCTGAGCCGCCGCCACCCGGCGCCGCCTCCGCCGAGCGACCCGGCGGCGGGGGGCTTGGTGGTGGCGTCGTACAACATCCATCGCTGCATCGGGGTGGACCGCCGCTTCGACCCCGGCCGCGTTGCTGCCGTCATCGAGGAGATGGACGCGGATATCGTGGCCTTGCAGGAGGCGGACCGCCGCTTCGGCAACCGCGTGGGCCTGCTCGACCTCGCCACCATCGAGCGCCGGACCGGGCTGATGCATGTCCCGATCTCGCAGACGCCGGGCGGGCATGGCTGGCGCGGCAATGCGCTGCTGGTGCGCGGCGGCGCGGCGACGCATGGCCGGCGCGTGGCACTTCCCGGTGCGGAGCCGCGCGGCGCGCTGATCGTGGATCTGGAACTGCCGCAGGGAAAGCTGCGCGTCGTCACCGCGCATCTGGGCCTGCTCCGCCGGCACCGGGTGCAACAGGCGGCGCATATCCTACTCGAACTGCGCGACGTGCCGCCGATGCCGATGCTGCTGATGGGCGATCTCAATGAATGGCGCCCGGGTGCCGCCTCGTCTCTCGCGCCGCTGGCCGCGCTGTTCGGCCCGTTCGGGCCGCCGCTGCCGAGCTTCCCCTCGCGCCGGCCCTTCCTGGCGTTGGACCGTATCCTTGCGCATCCGCAGGGGCTGATCACGGGCGCGCATGTGCATGACAGCCCGCTTGCGCGGCTCGCTTCGGACCACCTGCCGCTGACCGCCCGCGTCACGCTGGCGAGCGTGCTGTCCGAGGCCGCGTGAACAGCCTCCGGCAGGGGGGGCTCGCCGGTAGCACCGACCAGGACGCGAGCGGCGTGGCGCTGCTGCCCGAGGGGCTTGGCGCCTTCGCCGAGCGCCTCGCCTCGGTGCGCGGCGCGGTCCGCAGCCTCGATCTGCAATACTACCTCTGGCACAACGACCTCACCGGCGCGCTGCTGGCGCGCGAGTTGCTGCACGCGGCCGATCGCGGCGTGCGCGTGCGGCTGCTGCTCGATGCGCTCAGCATCATCGGCCGCGACGGCGCGATCACCGCGCTGGCCGCGCATCCGCGCATCCAGATCCGCCGCTTCAACCCCGGGCGCCTGCGCAGCTGGGGGCAGCCGGGCTTCCTGCTGGAGATGCTGCTGGGCGGGTGGCACCTGAACCGGCGCATGCACAACAAGGCCTGGATCGCCGATGGCGCCGGGCTGATCTGCGGCGGGCGGAATATCGGCGACCGTTACTTCGATGCCGGCGGCGACTTCAACTTCCGCGACCTCGACCTGCGCATCACCGGCCCCGCCGCCGAGCCCGCCGGCGCGATCTTCGAGGCCTATTGGCGCAGCCCCCTGGCCCGTCCGCTCGGCCGCGTCGCGCGGTTTCGCGCACGCCGCACCTCGCTGCGCCGGTTGCGCAAGCTGCTGGACCACCGCGCCGCGGGGCCGCACGCGGCGGAACTTCTCGCACTCACGCCCAACGCCCCCACGCTGCGCGTGGCCGAGCACGCGCTCACGATCCTGGCCGACCCGCCGGCCAAGGCCCTCGCGCAGGCGAACGGCACCGTCGCACCCGCGCTGATGGCGCTGCTGGCGACGGCGCGGCGGGAGGCGCTGATCATCTCGCCCTATTTCGTCCCCGGACAGGCGGGAACGGCGCTGCTGGC
>JBKJNV010000611.1:0-6621 GCA_046593435.1 Roseomonas sp. | reverse complement strand
GGCCGCCTGCTGCGCGCCGCCTCCGCCCGTGTGATCGAGCAGATGCCCGTGCTGCCGCTGCATTTCGAAAGCGGCGTCTGGGCGTTCCGGCGCGGCCTCTCCTATGATGGCCGCATGAACCAGACGACCCTGGCGCAGGAGGTGCGCCCCGAATGATCCACTTTGGACGGGCCGAGCAGCCCTGGGTGGATGCCGCCTGCGACCCCACGCGGTCGCTCACGCTCCACAGCTACCGCCCTGCCACCCACCGCGCGGACAGCCCCGTGGTGCTGGTGCAGCACGGTATGGGCCGGAACGGCGACGAGTACCGCGATTTTTGGATCCCCGCGGCGGAGAAGCACGGGCTGCTGATCCTCGCCACCACCTTCGGCAAGGCCGCCTGGCCCGAGGCCGAGCACTACAATAACGGCCTGGTGCTCGATGCGGCCGGCACCCCGCGCCCACGCGATGCTTGGGCCTATCCTATTCCGCTGCGGATCTTCGCTGCCCTGCGAAAAGCCGGCGTCGTCACGCGCGCCCGCGCGCACCTGTTCGGCCATTCGGCGGGCGGGCAGTTCGGGCATCGGCTGATGGCGACGCAGCCGCATGACCTGATCGAGGCCGCGACCTTCGGCAATCCGGGCTGGTACACCCTGCCGCGCCTGGACCGGCCCTTCCCCGAGGGCATGGGCGGCATCGGTTTGAACGAGGCCGAGCTGCGCGCCCTGCTGGCTTTCCCCATGACCATCCTGGCCGGCGATCGGGACATCGAGACCGCCGGCCCATCACTGCCTTCCCAGCCGGCGGCGCTCGCGCAGGGGCCGCACCGCTTCGCCCGTGCCCACACCTACCTCGCCGAGGGGCGCGCGGCCGCCGAGCGGCTCGGCATCGCGTGCGGCTGGCGCCTGTTCCCCGTGCCGGGGATCGGCCATGACGGCGCGGCGATGTCGCGCGTGGCCGCCGCGCTGTGGTTCGAGCACCGGCTGATCAGCGCCGAGGAAGCCGGCGCGGTCGCCGCGGGCGCGCTGTAGCGCATGGTCGCGCCGCGATGACGCGGAGTGTCTGTCCGGCGCGGCGCGCATGGTGCGGCGACACACGCGCTCTCGCGCCCGCACCCGTAATGCACGCCTGGGCATGCCATCCTTCGGCACCATGCGCCTGGGCGGATGCGGCGACGCGGATGCGGACCTAGACGCGATGCTGCGCTTCCTCGCCTGGTCCGGACGGCATGGCAGCGCCCTGCTCGCCGCAAGTATTTTTGTGGGGCTCGCGGTGCAGCCGCTGGCCGCGCTGCTGCGGGACGTCGTCACCATCACCGTGGCCGGGCTGATGACGCTGGTGCTGCTGCGCACGGACCCGGCTCAGGTGCTGGCCTTTCTGCGCCGTCCGGCGCTGATCGCCGCGATCTGCCTGTGGCTGCTGGTCGCCACGCCCCTGCTGGCCGCGGGCATCGCCTGGGCGACGGGGCTGGACGGGGCGCTGGGCGCGGCCTTCGTCATCATGGCCGCGGGGTGCGCGGCCACCTCCTCGCCTGCATTCGCGCGCATGGTCGGGTTGGATGGCGAGATCAGCCTGGTGGTAGCGGTCGTCTCGACCCTGCTGGTGCCCTTCACCGCGCCACCCCTGGCCCTTGGGCTGATGGGGATCGACCTTGCCATCTCGCTGCCAGCGCTGATGGGGCGGCTGGTGCTGGTGGTCGGGCTGCCGCTGCTGCTCTCCATCGTGCTGCGCCGGCTGCTCGGTCGCGCGCGGCTACTGGCCCTCGGCCCGGCGGTGGATGGCGCATCCGTCTGGCTGGTGATGCTCTATGGCATCGGCGTGATGCTGGGCGTGCCGGCTGCGGCCGCCGCCGATCCGCTGTGGACGCTCGGGGCACTCGCGCTGGCCACTGCGGGGAATTTCGGCGCGAACCTCGCCACGGCCGTGGTCTTTGCACCCGTCGGGGCGCGCGTGGCGCTGGCGGCGGGGCTACTCGCCGGCAACCGCAACATGGCGCTGTTCATCGCCGTGCTGCCGGCGGCGACCGACCCGCGCATCATTCTGTTCTTCGTGCTCTGCCAGTTCCCGCTGTTCCTGAGCCCCTTCCTGCTGCGCCCGGTCTATGCCCGGCTCACCCGGAAGCACGGGCCGGGCTGAGGGCTCAGCGCCCCGGCGCGTCGCGCACCACCGGCACGAAGGCCTCGATCAGGCGCGGCATCTCGGCCGCTGGCGCCGGCAGGCTTGCCGCCGCCAGCGTGAGGCTGTCGAGAAACCGCCCCGCCTCGGTGTAGAGCGCCAGTTCCAGGTCATCGCCCACGATTTCGATGCGGCAGAGCACGACCTCGCCCGGTGCCTCGCCGCGCGCTGTCTCCACGAAGATGCGAATCTCCTCCAGCGCACCGGTCTCCTCGCCCGCCTCCTCCAGGAAGCCGGCGATTTCCTCAGCGACCTCGGAGGGCAGGACGAGAGCCAGCGGCACGCAGCCATCATTCGCGTCGAAGACCGCGGTGCGCCAACTGTCGTAGAGCGCGACCTGGCGCGCCTCCTCGGGCGTCTCCTCCGCGTCGGGGTCGGCCTCGGGCGGAAGGCCGCCGGCGGCGCTGATCGCCTCCCAGATCGGGATGTCCCAGTCGATGCGCAGGCCGAGCAGCAGCCCAAAACCCTCACGCGACATCGCATCGGTATCGCCGCGCGGCAGGTCACGCGGCTCCCGCCCTTCGAGCAGGTCGCCCAGGACCCGCCGGAGTGCCACCGGCGACAGCGCGGCCAGCGCCTCGGGCGAGCGCCATCCCTGCGCGAAGCGGATCTCCGCCTCCGGCTCGATCAGCCCGGCGGCGAGCAGGGAACCGCCGATGGCCCGGGCATCCGGCGGTGCGCCGTGCGGCAGTGCCACGGGCAGCACTGCCAGTTCGGCCCAGCCGGAGGGGCCAAGACGCGCCGCTTCTCCCGCCGCCAACAGCGCCTCGGCGAAGTCCACGGCCACATCCTCACCGAGATCCGCCTCGGCCTTGCGCAGCGCGAGGGCGAGGATGTCCTCGCGCCCTTCATCGAGGATCGCCTCGGCCATGGCCTCAAAGGAGCCGTCCTCGCTCTCCATCGCGCGCAGCAGGCGGTCGGCGGCCGCACCCGGCGCCTTGCCGAGTGCCGCGCGCTTCGGCGCCGCGGGCACTGGCAGGCCGACCAGCCCGAAGGCCTCCGCACCACGCAGCAGCCCGTCGCGGCTGACCCAGCCCAGGCGGTTTTCGGCCGTGTCCTCGCGCTCCGCCATCCAGCGACGGAAGGCGGCGCGGTCAGCGCGCTGCACCAGCACATCCACGCCGAACTCAACCATCACCTGCGCGACCGCGCGATTGATGGCCACGACCGTCTCCAGCTCCGGCCCACCGGGGCGCAGCGTGTCGAGCGTCTCGGCATCGGGGTAATGCGTCAGCAGCAATGCGCCGATCGCCGGCGCAATCTCGCGCGCCAAAGCTGTGGCGCGCCCGACAGCCGGCTGCACCTCATTGGTCCTGGAAGGCATGGCGCGTATCCCTGATGCGATCCTGTTTATGGGGTGCACGCGCAGCCGACTCAACCACGCGCCCGCCCCGCATGTGCCGCAGCCGTCAGAGAATGGTGAGCGTCACATCCACATTGCCGCGCGTCGCATTCGAATACGGGCAGACCATATGTGCGCGCGACACCAGATCTTCCGCCGCCTCGCGCTCCATCCCCGGCAGGCTGATCTCGAGTGCGGCGGTGATGCCGAAGCCGCCTTCCGAACGGGGCCCGATGCCCACCGTCGCGGTGACCGTCGCGTCCGGCGGCACCTTGATCTCATCATTCGCCGCCACGGCCTTCATCGCCCCGAGGAAGCAGGCGGAATAGCCGGACGCGAACAGGATCTCGGGGTTCGCACCAGGCCCGCCCGGGCCGCCCAGCTCCTTTGGGACAGCAAGCTTCACCGCGAAGCTGCCATCCTCGGTGCGGGCCGAGCCATCGCGGCCGCCGGTGGCGGTGGCGCGGGCGGTGTATTTCACGTCAACGGGCATGGTGCTCACTCCTGTCAGGGCTCACAGGAGATGGGAGCGCCGCCTTGGCTCATCCGTGCACGATTGCGTGGCCGTGGGTGGATCATTCCACCCGGATGCGGGCCTCACGCACGACCCGGCCCCATTTCTCTCGCTCGCTGACCAGGAAGGCCGCGAGTTCCTCGGGGGTGGAGGCCATGCCATCGACGCCGGCGCCAGCCAGGCGGGCCTGCACCCCGGCATCGGCGATGGCCGCACGCACCGCCTGGTGCAGCCGTGCGATCGCAGCCGGCGGTGTCGCTGCGGGCACCATCACGCAGCCCCAGCTCGTCGCGGTCGCACCTGGCCAGCCGGCTTCGGTCACCGTCTCGATCTGCGGCAGCAGGGCGTGGCGTTGCGGGCCGGTGACCGCGAGCGCGCGGATCTGGTTCGCCGCGATGGCGCCGACCGTGGCCGCGATCTGCACCAGCATCATCTCGATATTGCCGGCGATCAGGTCGTTCATCGCCCCGCCCGAGCCACGATAGGGCACGTGCACCACATCGATGCCGGCCTGCAGCTTGAACAGCTCCGCCGCCGTGTGGGTGGAGGCGCCATGCCCCGAGGAGCCGAAGGACATCGCACCGGGCCGCTGGCGTGCGAGTTCCACGAACTCCCGCAGGTTGCGCACCGGCAGGCGGTTGGTGACGACGATCACCATGTCCGAGGTATAGGCCATCGAGACGGGGGCGAGGTCGCGCGCCGGGTCGAAACTCATGCTCGGGTAGATGTGCTGGTTGGTGCTCAGCAGCCCGGTCACGCCCATCAGAAGCGTTTGGCCATCGGGCAGCGCCTTGGCCACGAGATCGCCGCCGATATTGCCGCCCGACCCGCCACGATTCTCCACGATCACCGGCTGGCCGAGGCTTTGGCTCATGTGGTCTGCGATGATGCGCGCCGCGACATCGGTGCTCCCCCCCGCCACGAAGGGCACGACAAAGCGCAGCGGCCGCGTCGGTGCCCAGGTTTGCGCCTGCGTCTGCGCATGGGCCGCGATCGGCGCAAGGGCGGCGGCGGCGAGAAGGCTTCGGCGAGGGATCATGGGTGTGCTCCGGCGCCGCGCCTTGATCCGGCGTGGTCTTGCGCGGCATTCTGCACGCAACAACCGGAGGGAACCAGCAATGACCGAGTGGCAGATGAGCGCGCGCTATCCCGATCCCTCGATCGTGACGCTCGACCCGTCTTTCAACCAGTACCGCGTGATGCTCGCCTCGGTGGAGAGGCTGTGGACGGGGTCGCGCTGGGGCGAGGGGCCGGTCTGGTTCGGCGATGGCCGCTACCTGCTGTGGTCCGACATCCCGAACAACCGCGTCCTAAAGTGGGAGGAGGAGACCGGCGCCGTGTCCCATTTCCGCAAGCCATCCGGCAATGCGAACGGCCACACGCGCGACCGTCAGGGCCGGCTGATCGCCTGCGAGCATGGCGGCCGTCGCGTGGTGCGCTTCGAGTATGACGGCACCATCACTGTCCTGGCCGACCGCTACCAGGGCAAGCGGCTGAACAGCCCCAACGACGTGGTGGTGAAATCCGATGGCAGCATCTGGTTCACCGACCCGCCCTTTGGTATCCGAAGCTTCTACGAAGGCGAAAAGACGGACCCCGAACTGCCGCACACGAACGTCTACCGCATCGATGGCGCGACCGGCGCGATGACCCTGGTGGCCGACGACGTGGACCACCCGAACGGCCTCGCCTTCAGCCCCGACGAGAGCATTTTGTACGTCATCGAAAGCCGCGCGGATCCGCGCAACATCCTGGCCTATGACGTGGAAGGAGCTGCGCTGCGCAACCGCCGCGTCTTCATCCGCACGCAGCCGGGCGAGACGCCGGACGGGTTCCGCGTGGACACCGACGGCAACCTCTGGTGCGGTTGGGGCATGACGCCAGAATTCGACGGCGTGCGCATCTTCAACAAGCACGGCGTACCGATCGGGCACATCCATTTGCCGGAACGCTGCGCCAACCTCTGCTTCGGGGGGCGGCACCGCAACCGGCTGTTCATGGCGGCGGCGCAGTCGCTGTTCTCGGTCTACGTCAACGCGCAGGGCGTCGCCGGGGGCTGATCAGGGCACCGTCACGGTCAACGTCAGCAGCCGTGACGATGCCGCCTTGCCGTGGCCGTCGAGATTGAGGCTGCCGTTCACCCCGCCTTCCAGCGCGTCGTCGATGATGAAGTTGAAGGCGTGCAGCAGCGGCAGGTCGTAGCGTGTGCAGGATGTGGCGCCGCGATGCGCGAACAGCGCGAGCACCCGTGCCTCGGTTACCTGCTCGGCCAGCAGCGCGTAATGCCCCGGGTCATAAGGGATAAGCGAGATGTTGGACCGGTTGCCCTTGTCGCCCGCACGGCTGTGGGCGATGTCGTAAAGCTGGACTTCGAGCATCAGTTCATCTCCCGTGCGGCGCGGATGGTGACGGTGGTGGGCACCATCTCGCGCGGCACCAGATAGCTGCGCGTGAGGATGCGCGGCGTGACGCGCCAGCGCGCCCCACCCGTCCCCGCCGGGCCGCAGCAGAGCAGGGCCAGCACCTCGCGTGCTGCCTGGTCGCAATCATCGCGATGTTCGCCTTCCACCGCGAGGCGGATGCGGATGTCTTCCGGCGCCGGTCCCGCATA
>JBKJNV010000437.1:0-2560 GCA_046593435.1 Roseomonas sp. | reverse complement strand
GAGGATAGGGCGATGGGGATCACGGACCACCTCTCCGCAACAGACGTCATCCTCGACCTTGGCGCGACAACCAAGGCGGCCGCACTGCAACTGCTCGCCGCCGAGGCGGCCGACCGGCTGGGACGGCCGGAGGCGGAGGTTTTCGAGGCGCTCCAGGCGCGGGAGCGGCTTGGTTCGACCGCGCTTGGCCGTGGCGTCGCGCTGCCGCATGCGCGGATGGAGGGGGATGCGGCCCCGGTCGCCCTGTTTGCCCGCCTGCGCCGGCCGGTGGAGTTCGACGCGCGTGACGAGGAACCGGTGGATCTCGTTATCCTCGTCCTCTGGCCCGAGGCCTCGCCCGAGGGCTTCCTGCCGATGCTTGCTCAGACCTGCCGTTCGCTGCGGGAGCCGCAGATCCTGCGGCGGCTGCGTGCGGCAGCCACGCCGGAGGAGGTGGTGGCGCTGCTGGCCAAACCCGCCGCAGCGGGGACGCCGTAGTGCCGGCTCTCACAGACATGGCGCCCACCTCCAGCATCGGGGACTGAAGCGCCGCGATGCCCGAAACCGTCCTTCTCCTCGCCCTGCTGGTCCTGCCCTTCGCCGGTGCGGTCGCCGCTGCGCTGTTGCCCACCCACGCACGGAACGCAGCGGCGGGGCTGGCGGGCGGCATCGCGCTGATCGGCCTCGCGCTGGTCTGGATGGCCTATCCGACCGTCTCGGCCGGCGGCGTGCTCCGCGCGGAATTTGCCTGGATCCCCGCGCTCGGACTGAACTTCACGCTGCGCATGGACGGCTTCGCCTGGCTTTTCGCAGGGTTGGTGACGGGGATCGGCGTGCTCGTCGTGCTCTACGCCCGCTACTACATGGCCGAGGAAGACCCGGTGCCGCGCTTCTTCGCCTTTCTCCTCGCCTTCATGGGGGCGATGATCGGGGTGGTGATCTCGGGCAACCTCGTCCAACTCGCCTTCTTCTGGGAGCTGACGAGCCTCTTTTCCTTCCTGCTGATCGGCTATTGGCAGCACACGGCGGCCGCGCGGGACGGCGCGCGCATGGCGCTGACGATCACCGCGACCGGTGGGCTCGCGCTGTTCGCCGGAGTGCTGGTGCTGGGTCACATCGTGGGCAGCTACGATCTCGACGCGGTGCTTGCCGCGGGCGACCGCATCCGGGAGCACGCGCTCTATTTGCCCGCGCTGGTGCTGATCCTGCTGGGTGCGCTGACCAAGAGCGCGCAGTTCCCGTTCCACTTCTGGCTGCCCAATGCCATGGCGGCGCCGACGCCGGTCTCGGCCTACCTGCACTCGGCCACGCTGGTGAAGGCGGGCGTGTTCCTCATGGCGCGGCTCTGGCCGGTGCTGGCGGGGACCGATGCGTGGTTCTTCATCGTCGGCACGGCGGGATTGGTCACGCTGCTGATCGGCGCCTACATCGCCATCTTCCAGCATGATCTGAAGGGGCTGCTGGCGTATTCGACCATCAGTCACCTCGGGCTGATCACCCTGCTGCTCGGCCTGAACAGCAAGCTGGCGCTGGTGGCGGCGGTGTTCCACATGCTGAACCACGCGGCCTTCAAGTGCTCGCTGTTCATGGCGGCGGGGATCATCGACCACGAGACGGGCACGCGCGACATCCGGCGCCTGTCGGGACTCAACCGCTCGATGCCGTTCACCGCACGGCTCGCGCTTGTCGCCGCCGCGGCGATGGCGGGCGTGCCGCTGCTCAACGGCTTCATCTCGAAAGAGATGTTCTTCGCCGAGGCGCTCACGGCCGAATCGCCGCTGGGCCTGCTCAACATCCTGCCCTTCGCCGCGATGCTGGCGAGTGCGTTCAGCGTGGCCTATGCGCTGCGCTTCATCCACGGCGCCTTCGCAGGGCCCACGCCGGTGGACCTGCCCCGCACGCCGCAGGAGCCGGCAACCTGGATGCGCCTGCCGGTCGAGATCCTCGTGCTGGCCTGCATCATGGTCGGCCTGCTGCCCGCGGCGACGGTGGGCCCCTTCCTGGCCATCGCCGTGCGTGCCGTCCTGGGCGAGGAGGTGCCTGAGTACAGCCTTGCGATCTGGCACGGCTTCAACCTGCCGCTGCTGATGAGCGTGATCGCGCTGACGGCCGGCGTGGCGCTGTACCTGGTGCTGCAGCGGCACCTGCGCCGCGGGGTCGAGCGCCCGCCGCTGCTCGGCCGCCTTGAGGGCCAGCGCATTTTCGAGCGGATCATGGTGTTTGTGTCCTGGCGGCTCGCGCGGCGGACCGAGGGCGTGGTGGGCACGCGACGGCTGCAGCCGCAGCTCCGCCTCATCCTGGCCGTCGCCTTCCTGGCTGGCGCGACGGCGGCGTGGCTACGTGGGATCGGGCCGGGCAACCTTCCCTCCACCGCCATGGACCCGGTGCTGGTGCTGATCTGGATGGCCGGCGGCGCTTGCGCGATCGGTGCCGCGTGGATGGCCAAATTCCACCGCCTCGCCGCGCTGATCCTGCTGGGCGGCGTGGGGTTGGCTGTCGTGCTCACCTTCGTCTGGTTCTCCGCACCCGATCTCGCGCTGACCCAACTGACGGTCGAGGTGGTCACCACCGTGCTGCTGCT
>JBKJNV010000421.1:0-8662 GCA_046593435.1 Roseomonas sp. | reverse complement strand
CGGGTCCGAAGGCAAGATCGAAGCCGTGCGCTTCGCCCGCGAACGCCGCATCCCCTTCTTCGGCATCTGCTTCGGCATGCAGATGGCGGTGATCGAGGCGGGGCGGAACCTGCTCGGCCTCAAGGGCGCCTCCTCCACCGAATTCGGCCCCTGCGCCGAACCCATGGTCGGGCTGCTGACCGAATGGCTGCGCGGCAATGACATCGAGAAGCGGGCGGCCGCCGGCGACCTCGGCGGCACCATGCGGCTCGGCGCCTACACCGCGAACCTCGCCGAGGGGTCGCTGGTGCGCGGCGTCTATGACACGGCCAGCATCGAGGAACGCCACCGCCATCGCTACGAGGTCAACGTCGCGTATCGCGACAAGCTGGAAGAAGCGGGGCTGCGCTTCTCCGGCATGTCGCCCGATGGCGTGCTGCCCGAGATTGTCGAATACCCGGATCATCCCTGGTTCATCGGAGTGCAGTATCACCCCGAGCTGAAATCGAAGCCGTTTGAGCCGCATCCGCTGTTCGCGGGGTTCATTGGGGCGGCGGTCAAGCAGGCGCGCCTGGTCTGAGCAAGGTCGGGGAAAGGAATTTCCCCCGGACTCCCATTCTTTCTTTTTTGCCAATTGGCACTATCCGGGCGGGCGATAACACATGACCGAGCAATCAGCGGTTCGCGTCCGGGACCTAAAAATCGGCAACGACCTTCCGCTGGTGTTCATCTCCGGACCATGCCAGATCGAGTCCCGCGCGCATGCGCTGGAGACGGCTGCGGCACTCGCCGAGATGGCAAAGGCCGCCGGCATCGGCCTCATCTACAAATCCAGCTTCGACAAGGCCAACCGTACCTCCGTCTCGGCCGCACGCGGCATCGGGCTGAGCGAAGGCCTCGCCATCCTCGCCGAAGTGCGTGAGACCACCGGCCTGCCTACGCTCACCGATGTCCACACCGCCGAACAATGCGGCCCCGCGGCCGAAGCGGTTGACGTGCTGCAAATCCCCGCCTTCCTCTCCCGCCAGACCGATCTGCTGCTGGCGGCCGGCGAAACCGGGGCGGCGATCAACGTGAAAAAGGGGCAGTTCCTGGCACCGTGGGACATGAAGAACGTCGCCGCCAAGATCGCCTCCACCGGCAATACCCGCATCCTGCTCTGCGAACGCGGCGCCTCCTTCGGCTACAACACGCTGGTCTCCGACATGCGCTCCCTGCCGATCATGGCCGAGACCGGCTACCCCGTGGTCTATGACGCGACCCATTCCGTGCAGCAGCCAGGCGGGCAAGGGACAACCAGCGGAGGGCAGCGCGAATACGCCCCCATCCTCGCGCGCGCGGCCATCGCCGTGGGGGTGGCCGCCGTTTTCATCGAAACCCACCAGGACCCGGACCACGCCCCCTCCGACGGCCCCAACATGATCCCGCTGCGCGAAATGCCGGCCCTGATCGCCCGGCTGATGGCCTTCGACAGGCTCTCCAAGGCTCGCTGATCGGTCTCTTAGGCCGCCGTTTACCGGCCCCCGCAACAATGCTGCCCTCGGCCACCCTCTCCCTGGCCGCAACGAGGGTCTGCCCATGCGCATCACCTACACGAGAGAAGGTCAGCCGCTGCCGGATTTCGAGACCGGCGACTTTGTGCGCATCAAACGCGATGACCTAAGCATGCCCATCGCCTATCGCGGCGGCGAATGGGGCACCATCGTCTCGGTAGACGGGCAGACCGGCGATATCCTGCTCGCGGGTCATTCCCGTCCCGCCAATGCCACGCTGCCCTATGCCCGCGGCGTGCCGGCCTCCTGGCTTGCACCCTGCGACGCCCGCGGCGCGGCCATCCTGCTCGACCAGCGCGACGTGAGCCGCAGCAGTCCTCGCGCCCCGCGCTTTGAGGAACGGCGGGGGCAGCGTTGGGGCGGCGGCAGCGACCCAATGATCCAGGTGGGCGATCTGGTGCGCATGCGCCGTGACGAGGTGGGCGAGTTCGTCACCGCCAGGGCCGGCGATTGGGGTGAGGTGGTCAGCGCATCGGGCAGCCAGCTTGACCTGCGCTTCGCCGGCTTCTCCCGCCCAAAGACGACCGACATTCCGGTGGGGCGCGGCATTCCCGCCTACCTGGTGGAACCCTGCGACCGCCATGGCCGCGCCACCGCCGCTGCTGCCCAGGGGCGCAGCGTGACCCAGCGCTGGCGCTGAACACGGCGCCAAAGGGCAGGGGGGCGCTTGCCGGCGGGCGCGGGGCGCTCTATCGCCTCGCGAAAGCGCAGACGGAGACCCGCCCCCATGGCCGCCATCGAAGACATCATCGCCCGCGAAGTGCTCGACAGCCGCGGCAACCCCACCGTCGAGTGCGAGGTGGTGCTGGACTCCGGCGCCTCCGGTCGCGCCATCGTCCCCTCTGGCGCCTCGACCGGCGCGCATGAGGCGGTTGAGCTGCGTGATGGCGACAAGGCGCGCTACGCCGGCAAGGGCGTGCTCAAGGCCTGCGGCAATGTCGAGGGCGAGATCTTCGATGCCATCGGCGGCATGGACCCCTTCGAGCAGGTCAAGATCGACGAGACGCTGATCGAACTCGACGGCACGCCGAACAAGGCCCGCCTGGGTGCCAACGCCATGCTGGCCGTCTCGCTCGCCTGCGCCAAGGCGGCCGCGAACGAACTCGGCATCCCGCTCTATCGCCATGTCGGGGGCGTTTTCGCACGCACCATGCCGGTGCCGATGATGAACATCATCAATGGCGGTCAGCACGCCGACAACCCCATCGACATCCAGGAATTCATGGTGATGCCGGTGGCCGCCGGCACCATGGCGGACGCCGTGCGCATTGGCGCGGAGATTTTCGCAGCACTCAAGAAGCAGCTGCACGATGCCCACCACAACACCAATGTCGGCGATGAGGGCGGCTTCGCGCCCAATATCGGTTCGGCCGACGAGGCGCTCGCTTTCATCGCCAAGGCCTGCGAGGCCGCCGGCCACCGCGTCGGTGAGGATGTGGTCTTCGCGCTCGACTGCGCCGCCACCGAATTCCACGCGGGCGGCCTCTACAAGATGACCGGCGAAGGCAAGACGCTCGATGCCGGCGGCATGGTCGACTACCTGGCCGCGCTTTGCGCGAAGTGGCCGATCGTCTCCATCGAAGACGGCATGTCCGAGGATGACTGGGAAGGGTGGAAGCTGTTGACCGACCGCCTCGGCGCCACCGTCCAGCTCGTCGGCGACGACCTGTTCGTGACCAACCCCGAGCGTCTGCGCATGGGCATCGAGAGCGCGACCGCCAATGCCATTCTTGTGAAGGTCAACCAGATCGGCACGCTGAGCGAAACGCTCGACGCGGTGGAGATCGCGCATCGCGCCGGCTACCGCGCCGTGATGAGCCACCGCTCCGGCGAAACCGAGGATGCGACCATCGCCGACCTCGCGGTCGCGACCAATTGCGGGCAGATCAAGACCGGCTCGCTCAGCCGCTCCGATCGCCTGGCCAAGTACAACCAGCTCATCCGGATCGAGCAGGATCTGGGTGCCGCGGCACGCTATGCCGGCCGGTCCGTGCTGCGGCGGTGAGTTTTCTGCACGCACACGCAGATGCGTGCTTGCCAAGAGACTCCGATGTTGATTCTCTGCATCAGGGGATTGGGGGCTGCGCGTGTTCAGGGGTTTCGGCGAGGCATTGAAGCGACGGACGAAGGAAGCGCTACTGCCGCTCGCCTTCATCGCCGTCTGCTTCTACTTCGGCTGGCACGCACGCCATGGCGAGCGCGGGCTGATCGCCCATGCGCAGCGGACCGAGGAAATTGCCCTCGCTCGCGTCGATCTGGCGCGCGCCGAGGCCGCGCGCGACGCCATCGAGCGGCGGGTGCTGGGCTTGCGCGGCGACCACGTGGAGCGCGACCAGCTCGATGAGCGCGCCCGGGCGCTGCTGAACATGGTCGGCCGCGACGAGATCGTGCTGCCCTATCCGGCAGGCCAGCGGCTGTACTGAGCGGCGGCGACTACCCGATCAGGCCGAAGCGCGCGCGCAACAGTGCCGCCCATGCCTTCAGCCCTTCCCAGCGCCGCGGGGTCGCAAAGATTGTCTTGCACGCCAGTCTCGACCTTTCATGTGCGCGTTTGCGGAAGAGGAGCGGAGCGAGAGCGCCGACAAATTCCTGCCTCGCGGAACCAGGTGGCAGGACGGCAAGCCCGACGCAGTCCATGCCGAAGCCAGAGTGTGGCGGTCAAGGCGCGCGGCGGCAGAGACGGTCCTGGACGATCTTCCTCCGGTTCTAGAATATCTGGCCACCACGGCACCGCAACGCCTTCCTTAAGTTACGCCCAGGTCGCCGTTTACGAAACTTAATCAAAAAACAGTTAAGTGTCGTATTGCATTGCAATAAAAGAGTTTTCCGGGCGAAGCGTTCTTGCGATTCACGGGATCAGCCCTTATTGGAAGGAGCAAGAGCGTTTTATCAGCGGGAGGAGCGGCCGCATGGCCCAGGGCAGCGACACGGCAACAAAGCGCCGCGGCAAGACAGCGCCACCGTCCAATTCAAACCGCGACACCCTGTTCCGCGCCTATCGCGACATGCTGCTCATCCGCCGCTTCGAGGAGAAGGCCGGCCAGCTCTACGGCATGGGGCTGATCGGCGGCTTCTGCCACCTCTACATCGGCCAGGAAGCCGTGGTGGTGGGCATGCAGATGTCGCTCCGGCCCGGCGACCAGGTCATCACCTCCTACCGTGATCATGGCCACATGCTGGCCACGGGGATGGAAGCGCGCGGCGTCATGGCGGAACTCACTGGGCGAGCGGGGGGCTACTCCAAGGGGAAGGGCGGCTCGATGCACATGTTCAGCCGCGAGAAGGGTTTTTATGGCGGCCACGGCATTGTCGGTGCGCAAGTCGCACTCGGGGCCGGCCTCGCCTTTTCCAACATGTATCGCGCCGATGGCCATGTCGCACTCGCCTATTTCGGGGAGGGCGCGTCGAACCAGGGTCAGGTGTTCGAGAGCCTGAACCTCGCCGCCCTGCTCAAGCTGCCCTGCGTCTTCGTCATCGAGAACAACAAATATGGCATGGGCACCTCGGTCGAACGCGCCTCCGCCTCACGCGACCTGTCCAAGAACGGCAGCCCCTGGGGCATCCCCGGCGAGCAGGTCAACGGCATGGATGTGCTTGCCGTGCATGAAGCCGGTGAGCGCGCCGTGGCCCATTGCCGCGCCGGTCTTGGCCCATACCTGCTGGAGATGAAGACCTACCGCTATCGCGGCCACTCCATGTCCGACCCGGCGAAGTACCGCACGCGCGAGGAAGTGCAGAAGATGCGCGAGCAATCCGATTGCATCGAGACCGCGCGCAAGCTGCTGATGGAAACCCACGGCGTCACCGAGGCCGACCTCAAGGTCATCGACGACGAGGTGAAGGCCATCGTCACCGACGCCGCCGAATTCGCGCAGGCCAGCCCGGAGCCGGATGAGAGCGAACTCTGGACCGATATCCTCATCGAAGGGGTGCGCTGAGATGGGCGTCGCGATCCTGATGCCGGCGCTCTCGCCGACCATGACCGAGGGCAAGCTGGCCCGCTGGCTCAAGAAGGAAGGCGAGGTGGTGAAATCCGGCGACGTCATCGCCGAGATCGAGACAGACAAGGCGACGATGGAGGTCGAGGCCGTGGATGAGGGCACGCTGACCCGCATCCTGGTCCCCGAGGGCACCGAGGGCGTCAGCGTCAACTCGGTGATTGCCGAACTCGATGGCGGCGCCGGTGGCGCGGCCGCCGCGACCCCGCCTGCAGCCGAAGCGCCCGTGGCTGCGAACGTGCCGCCACCTGCCGCCCCCGCATCGGCCCCCGTGCCTGCCGCGGCTGCAGCGGCACCAGAGAAGGATTGGGGTGCGACCACGCCGACCACCGTGCGCGAGGCGCTGCGCGACGCCATGGCGCTCGAGATGCGGCGCGACGGCGACGTCTTCTTGATCGGGGAGGAAGTCGGCCAGTACCAGGGCGCCTACAAGATCAGCCAGGGCCTGCTCGATGAATTCGGCCCCAAGCGCGTGATCGACATGCCGATCACGGAACACGGCTTTACCGGCATGGCGGTGGGCGCGGCGATGACCGGCCTGAAGCCGATCGTGGAGTTCATGACCTTCAACTTCTCGATGCAGGCGATCGACCACATCATCAATTCGGCCGCCAAGACGCTGTACATGTCCGGCGGCCAGCTCGGCTGCCCCATCGTCTTCCGCGGGGCCAATGGCGCCGCCTCCCGCGTCGCGGCCCAGCACAGCCAATGCTACGCGAGCTGGTACGCGCATTGCCCGGGGTTGAAGGTGATCGCGCCCTGGTCCTCGGCCGACGCCAAGGGCCTGCTGCGCGCCGCCATCCGCGACCCGAACCCGATCATCTTCCTCGAGAACGAGATCCTCTACGGCCAGAGCTTCGACTGCCCCACCGATCCCGACTTCATCCTGCCCATCGGCAAGGCCAAGATCGAGCGGCAGGGGACCGACGTCACGCTGGTGGCCTTCTCCATCATGGTCGGCATGGCCATGCAGGCGGCGGAAAAGCTCGCTGAACAGGGCATCAGCGCGGAGGTCATCAACCTGCGCACGCTGCGCCCGCTCGACATCGATACCGTCGTCACATCGGTGAAGAAGACCAACCGCGTGGTCACGCTCGAAGAGGGCTGGCCCTATGCCGGCATCGGCGCCGAGATCGCGATGCAGATCATCGAGAACTGCTTCGACCATCTCGACGCACCGCCGGTGCGCGTCCATGGCCTCGATGTGCCGATGCCCTATGCGGCGAACCTCGAAAAGCTGGCGCTGCCGCAGGTTGACCATGTGGTCGACGCGGCCAAGCGCGTCACCTATCGCTGAAGGGCAGGCACCATGGCCACGAACATCCTGATGCCTGCGCTTTCGCCCACGATGACCGAGGGCAACTTGGCCCGCTGGCTCAAGGCCGAGGGCGACACGGTGAAGTCCGGCGACGTGATCGCCGAGATCGAGACGGACAAGGCGACGATGGAGGTCGAAGCCGTCGATGAGGGCGTGCTCGGCAAGATCGTCGTGCCCGCCGGCACCCAGGGGGTGCAGGTCAATGCCGTCATCGCAGTGCTGGTCGAAAAGGGTGAGGCGGTGCCCAGTGCGGCCGCCGCCAAGCCGCAGCCCGCGCCGCCGGCCGAGAAGGTGGCGCTGAACCCGCAGCCGCTGCCCCCGGCCGACAAGGTCGCACTCAACCCGCAGCCGCTGCCACCCAAGGCGAATGGCCACGCCGCGGGCGATCGCGTCTTCGCCTCCCCGCTCGCACGGCGGATGGCGCAGCAGGCCGGGCTTTCGCTGGACGGCGTCGCCGGCAGCGGCCCGAACGGGCGTATCGTGAAGGCGGATGTCGAGGCCGCACTGGCCAAGCCCGCCGCCGCACCACAGCCCGCGCGCGCTGCGGCCCCGGCCCCGAAGCCCGCCGCCCCCGTCGCCATAACGGCGCCGCACACCGCCATCCCCAACAGCACCATGCGCAAGGTCATCGCGCGGCGTCTGGCGGAATCGAAGGCCACCATCCCGCATTTCTACGTGACGATGGACATGCAGATCGACGCGCTGCTGAAGCTCCGCGCGGATCTCAACGCGCGCTCGCCCAAGGATGGGCCGGGCGCCTTCAAGCTCTCCGTCAATGACCTGGTCATCAAGGCGACTGCGGCGACGCTCAAGCGTTATCCAGGCTGCAACGCGACCTGGACCGACGAAGCGACCATCCAATACAGCGACGTGGATATCTCGATCGCGGTGTCGATCCCCGACGGCCTCATCACGCCGATCATCCGCAAGGCCGACCAGAAGGGCCTCGCCGCAATCAGTGCGGAGATGAAGGACCTGGCTGCACGCGCCAAGGCGGGCAAGCTGAAGCCCGAGGAATTCCAGGGCGGCGGCTTCTCCATCTCCAACATGGGCATGTATGGGGTGAGCGATTTCGCCGCCATCATCAACCCGCCCCAGGCCGGCATCCTCGCGGTCTCCGCCGGTGAGCAGCGCCCGGTGGTGAAGGATGGCGCGCTGGCGATCGCGACCGTGATGACCTGCACGCTCAGCGTGGATCACCGCGTGATTGATGGGGCGCTCGCGGCCGAATTCATGCAGGCGTTGAAGCGGACCATCGAGGATCCGCTGAGCCTGATGCTGTGAGCGGGCGAGGGGGAACGCCCCCGCGGTCGCCGTGAGCGGATTCACGCTGCGCGACGCCGCGCCCCAGGACCTTCCCACCATCGTCCGCCTGGTGCGGGCGCTGGCCGAGTTCGAGAAGCTCGCGGATGAGGCCAAGGGCACCGAGGCGGATTTTGCGGCCGCCTTTTTCGGGGACACGCCGCGCGCCGGGGCCGTGATCGCGGAAGCCGGAGGCGCCCCGGTCGCGCTGTGCGTTTGGTACCGCACATTCTCCACCTTTACCGCCCGCCACGGAATCTGGATCGAGGATGTTTTCGTGGAGCCTGCCTATCGCGGCCAGGGCATCGCGAAGGCGATCTTCCGCTCTCTCGCGCGGCGCGTGATCGCGGAAGGTGGGGCGCGGCTGGAATGGTCCGTGCTCGACTGGAATGCGCCCGCGATCGCTGCATATAACGCCATGGGCGCGCGCGCATTGCACGACTGGACCATGCAGCGCGTCGATGGCGCCGCACTCGCAACACTCGCCGGAGACTGACCCATGGCCGAGCAAG
>JBKJNV010000219.1:0-5192 GCA_046593435.1 Roseomonas sp. | reverse complement strand
CTCGACGGCGTGCGGCCAGATCATCTCCAGCACCTTCTCCGCACCCTCGTAGCAAAGGTAGGCACCACCCAGCATGAGCAGCGGCATGATCGCCCAGGGTGCGAAGAGGCTGAGCGCGAGTGCGGCCGGCAGCAGGATCAGCAGCTTGTTCTTGAGCGAGCCCACCGCGATGCGCCGCACGATCGGCAATTCGCGGTTCGCGGCAAAGCCCACCACGTAGCGGGGTGTGACCGCGGCGTCGTCGATCACAACGCCCGCGGCCTTCGCACCTGCCTTGGCGGCCTGGCCGGCAATGTCATCGAGCGATGCCGCCGCCACCTTCGCGAGTGCGGCGACATCATCCAGCAAAGCGATCAGGCCGACACTCATGCAAACTCCCGCTTGAACGATACCGAAAGAACGACCCAGGCAGCGCCGGGGCCGGGCGCCGCCGCGCGCGCGGTGATCACGCTTCCGCTAGAGCAATTTCCGATCAGATGGAATCATCTGATCGGAATTCTTGCTCTAGAATCAATGTGTTCTAGAGCACGAGATCCGTCCAATTGGACGGATTGTGCTCTAGCGCGCGAGGTTCAGACCACGACCGGGCGCACCTCGTCCAGCAGCCAGCGTGCCAGCGCCGTCATCTCGGCGTCCTGGCCCTGTTGGCCGACGAGCTGTACCCCCAGCGGCAGGCCGCCGATGGCCAGAAGCGGCATCGTCACCGCCGGTGCAAACAGGGCCGAGGATGGCACGTTGAAGGTGATGTCCCCGGTCGGGCGCGGGTTCACCGGCTGACCCGGCACATCGCCCAGCCAGACCGGCGCCGGTCCCGGCGAGGAGAGCATGATCACCGCATCGGCCAGCGGCGCGATGCGCGCATGGGCCGCCTGGGCATCGGCGCGTTCGGCCAGATGCGCCTCATAGGTCGCGACCGTCATCGCCTCGGCGATCACGAGGCGGCGCTTGGCCCTATCGCTGACACCCTCGGGGTGGTTGTCGACCAGCGCGCGGAGCGACCAGCGGCCTTCCCAGCCGGTGATGCTGTTCGCCATCATGCGTGCGTTGGCGACGCGGGACTCCAGCGTCGCGATCGCGGCATGGTCGGCGCGGCGGAGGATGCGGATGCCCATGCCAGCCAGTTGTTCGAGCAGTGCCTCGAACGCGGTTCGGCTTGGCGCATCGAGGCTGGCCCAGCCCTCGCTCTCCATCACGATCAGGCTGCGCGGGCGGCGTGCCGCGGGCGCCATGTCCGGCCCCTTGAGCGACAGCCGCCCCGGATCGCCGCCGGCCCGCTTCGCGATCTCGATTGCGACCTGCCACATATCCTCGATGCAGCCGGCATGGACGCCATGCGTGCTCATCGAGGTGCCCTGCCGCTCACCGCGATGAATCGCACCCTGGGTGGGCTTGAGCGCGACATTCCCGCAGTAGCTGGCGGGCCGGATGATGGAGCCGCCGACCTGGCTGCCGATTGCCGCCGGGATCATCCGTGCGGCCACCGCCGCCGCCGAGCCGGAGGAGGAACCGCCCGGCGTGCGGGTGGCATCGAAGGGATTCTTCGTGGGCCCAGGCTCGGACGCGCCGAGTTCCGTTGTGACGGTCTTGCCCAGGATCACCGCGCCGGCGGCGCGGAGTGCCGCGACCGCAGCATTGTCACGGCGGGGGAAATTGTCACGGTAGGCGACGCAGCCTTGCCGCGTCGGCATGTCCTTGGTCTCGAGCAGGTCCTTGATGCCGATCGGCATGCCGTCGATCGGCGAAAGCGGCGCACCCGCCCGCCACCGCGCCGCGGCGGTGTCAGCGGCGGCACGCGCGCCCGCCTGGTTCACCTCGACCCAGGCGAGCACGCCTGGCTCGTGCGCGGCGATGGCATCGAGGCAGCGCTCCAGATAGGCGCGCGGCGTATCGGCCCCGGTGCTGAAGGACGCCGTTGCGTCGTGCCAGGTGAGCGCAAGGTGGTCGCGCGGATCATAGCCCATGGCAAAGCCCCTTCCCTGTTGATCAAGACCAGCCTGAGCGTCAGCGCGCCGGCCGCACACCCATGGCGATGGTGCGCTCATCCATGCGCGGATCATGCACCAGGCCGCGCCGATGCGCCCAGGTGTTGAGGTACTGCACCAGCTGGATCATCGGCACCTGCTCCGCATAATAGCCGATCGCCTCGCGCCAGATCCCCTCCCGCGCCTCCGCGTCCATGGTCGCGGCGCCGCGCATCACGAACTCATCGATGCGCGGGTCGGAATGGCGCGACATGTTGGCCGCCCCCGTCAGCCGGGCGCGGTCATGGGTCGCCACGACGGAGAGCAGGTAGTTCGAAGCCTCGCCCGTGCTGCTGCCCCAGGCGCCCAGCTGCATCGCGAAATCCTGCCGCGTGCGGCGCGGGACGAAGGCGGTAAACGGCATGGCATCGATGCTGGTGCGCACGCCAATCCGCGTCCACATCTGCGCCACCGCCTGGCTCAGCCGGCTGTCATTCGGCCATCGGTCATTGGGCGTGGCGAGGGTGATGCGGAAGCCATCGGGGAAGCCCGCCTCGGCCAGCAGGCGCCGCGCGCCATCCGGGTCGAACGGCGTTGGCCTGACCGCAGGATTGAAGCCGAACACGCCTTCGGGGATCCATTGCGCGGTGGCCTGGGCAGCGCCGTCCATCACGCGTTCGACCAGCGCGTCACGGTTGATCGCCATCGACAGCGCACGCCGAACCCGGTGGTCCAGGAAGGGGTTGCGCGGCAGGGGCACGCCGGCATTGTCGGTAACCGTCGGGTGCGCCCCGGTGCGCGAATAGTCCGGCAGCATGTAGGTGGTCCGCAGCGAGGGGATTTCCGTCACCACCAGGCGCGGGTCGCGGCGAAGGCGTTCGAGGTCCGTCGTCGGGATCTGCTCGATCAGGTCGATGTCGCCGGCGAGCAGCGCCGCCGTGCGCCCGCCATCGTTGAGCAGGAACTTCAGCGTCACCCGCTGCCACGGCTGCGCCCCGCCCCAATAGGCCTCGTTGCGCGCGAATTCGATCCGGTCGCCCGAACGATAGGATACCAAACGGTAGGGTCCGGTGCCGATCGCGGCCGTGCCGGCGTTGAACTGCTCAACCCCTGCCCCGGTCGCGGCGTGGCGCGCGACGATCATCACCGCCGCGAGATCGAGCGGCAGGTTCGGATGCGGTGTTGCCGTGTGGACGCGGATCGTGTGGGAATCGACTACTTCGAGGCGAGTGACGGCGCGGATGAAGCCGGCGAAGCTGCCCGGGCTGTTCTGCACCTGCGGCACCCGCTCGAAGGTGAAGACCACATCATCGGCGGTGAAGGGCCGGCCATCATGCCAGGTGACGCCCCGGCGCAGCTTCATCTCCCACATGGTGTCCGTCACGGGGACCAGGCTCTCGGCCAGCATCGGGTGCGGGCGGGCCCGCGCGTCGCGCCAGATCAGCGCGTCATACAGATGCAGCCCGGCGGCGTTGTTGGGGCCGAGGTTGTGGTAGTGCGGATCCAGCGTGGTGACGGTGGCGGCATAGCCGAGGTTCAGGACCTGCGCCTGCCCAGGCAAGGCGGCGGACAGGGCGGTGGCGAGGATGGCCGCCGCCATGCGGTTCACGTGTTGCATCATCTTGGCCCCCAGCGTGTTTGGCGCAGCATGCACGGGTTCGGGGCGGCGCGCAGCATGAACAGGACTGGAAATTTCAACGAAATCACCGCGAGCCGGGCACGGCAAGCAGCGATCTGGAACTGGCATCGAGCCCTGATGGGAGCAGAGCGCCTGTCACATGCCGCTGCTTCATCATGCGTTGCCGGGCGGGCTATTTTTCTCAGATTGCAGCCGAGCTCCGCCTCGCGGTGACGGTCAACACCGGCGACCTTGTGCAGGCGACCGGCTTTGGCGGCTGAGGCAGGCGACGCGGCCGCGAGGTTCAGGCACCGGGTTCGCCCAGCTTCGCCTTGAGCACCTGGTTGACCAGGGCCGGATTGCCCTTGCCCTGCATGGCCTTCATCGTCTGGCCGACAAAGAAGGCGAAGAGCTTATCCTTGCCGCCGCGATATTCCGCGACCTTGTCAGCGTTCGCGCCCATGACGCCATCGATCACGGCCTCGATCGCGCCGGTATCGGTCACCTGGCGCAGGCCGCGTTCCTCGACAATGGCGGCCGGCGGCTTGCCGGTTTCCACCATCGCCTCGAACACCTCCTTCGCGAGCTTGCCCGACAGGGTGCCATCCGCCATCAGGTCCAGCATGGCGCCGAGGTTTTCCGCCGTGACCGGCGGGTCGGTGATGTCGCGCTTGTGCTTGTTGAGTGCGGCGAAGAAATCCCCCGTGACCCAATTGGCGGCGAGCTTCGCGTCGCGGCCCGCAGCCACCACGTCGAAGAAGGCAGCCGTCTCCTTCTCCAGCGTCAGGACATGCGCGTCATAGGGAGTAAGGCCCATGGCGACGTAGCGGGCGCGGCGCGCATCGGGCAGTTCGGGCAGCGCGAGGCGCAGTTCCTCAACCCAGGCCGCATCCAGCACCAGGGGGGGCAGGTCGGGGTCCGGAAAATAACGGTAGTCATGCGCGTCTTCCTTCGAGCGCATCGAGCGTGTCTCATGCTTGGCGATGTCGAACAGGCGGGTCTCCTGGCGCACCTCGCCGCCTGATTCCCATACCGCGATCTGGCGCCGCGCCTCGGCCTCGACCGCGAGCATGACGAAGCGGATGGAGTTGACATTCTTTACCTCGCACCGCGTGCGGAATTCCTCGCCCGCGCGGCGGACGGAGACGTTGACGTCCGCCCGCATGGAGCCCTCATCCATGTTGCCGTCGCAGGTGCCGAGATAGCGCAGGATCTGGCGCAGCTTGGTGAGGTAGGCACCGGCTTCCTCGGGTGAGCGGATGTCCGGCTCGGAGACGATCTCCATGAGTGCTACGCCAGCGCGGTTGAGGTCGATGAAGCTTTTGCCCGGGTGCTGGTCGTGCAGCGACTTGCCAGCATCCTGTTCCAGATGCAGGCGCGTGACGCCGATGGGTTTCGTGGTGCCGTCGGCCAGCGTGATCTCGACCACGCCGGTGCCGATAATGGGGTGGGCAAACTGGCTGATCTGGTAGCCGCTGGGGAGGTCCGCGTAAAAATAGTTCTTGCGGTCGAAGCGCGACCAGAGATTGACCTGCGCGTTCAGCCCCAGCCCGGTGCGGACCGCTTGGGCCACGCATTCCGCGTTGATGACCGGCAGCATCCCCGGAAACCCG